>CAZPHL010000156.1:0-1808 GCA_964586465.1 uncultured Sangeribacter sp. | reverse complement strand
ACGTACGATTCTGGCACGCTGGTCGTTGTCGAGACCCTTTGTCATCGACAGAAACACAGGCATCGTTCCCAACGGATTGGTAAGGGTGAAGAACGATGTCAGACACATAAAAGCGAACGGCAAAAGCTGTTCCATATCGTAGCGGCTGGATTAATCAGTGGAGTGTTTTTACTGTTTCAGCAATTACCCGCGGAAAATGCAGATATTCGAGTGCATGCACTTTGGCTGCCACATCGTCAGGAGTGTCTGTGGGTTCAACCGGAGTGGTGGCTTGATAAATAATGCGACCCCCGTCACAATTCTCATTTACGAAGTGAATGGTGATGCCCGATTCTTTCTCTCCGGCTGCTACAACCGCTTCATGCACATGGCTGCCATACATGCCTTTCCCACCGAATTTTGGCAGGAGAGAAGGATGGATATTTACTATCTTCTCAGGATAAAGAGAAATCAGAAAATCAGGAATCATAAGTAGGAAACCGGCCAGTACGATCAAGTCGACACCGTTATCGCGCATGAGCCCTGTCATGAAACTCTCATTATTGAAATCTTTCTTCGGCACCACTATAGCCGGTATTCCCAACGCTTCGGCACGTTGCAATACTTTAGCGTCCGCACGATTGCTGACCACGAGGACTACTTCAGCGTCCGAATTCTCTTTTTGGAAATAACGGATGATGTTTTCAGCATTAGAGCCGTTGCCTGAGGCGAAGATGGCGATTCTCTTCTTTTTCATGATAGGTTCGGTTGAATTGATAATTGCAAAATTAGTATTTTTCTTTGAATAATAGGCTATACTTGTAAAAAAAGAGACTGTCTTCAATAAAACAGTCTCCTGAAAAGGGTGTGAAGGTGGGTTATCACCTCCTTAATGCTTTACAGATGTCACATTGTGGTTACTTACGTTCGAGTCGTCTGTTTTCTCCTTAGCATAGTTTGCGAGCACCACACCGCCGACAATTATCACAAAAGATACAGGCTGGTACCAGTGGAAAGTATCGATTTTGAATATTATCGAGACAACGCAGGTGATGACAGGCACAAGATACTGATAAAGTGAGAAGAGTCCGCTGCCGATCATCTTGATAGAAGGGGGTGTCACTATATAACAATAGACGGTAGGGAAGAACACAATAAAAAGCAGCAGAGCCACAGGCAGCCATTCTGTATGTGTCAGAATCTTCATGTCGGATGAGATTGTGAAGATCAGTGGCAAAGATATGATTGCCGTGAAGAGGAATATCCATTTCATCAGGTTGACAGTGCCATAACGTTTGGAGGGCCCTTCTATAATGACAAGGTATGACGCATAGGTTATGGCACATATAACCGCGAAGAAATCGCCGATAAGACGTCCGCTGTCAAGATTGCCACCGGCAAGGATTACCAGGATGGCTCCTCCAAAAGCTATGACCAAACCTAAGATCTCCAGTTTGCTGACCTTCTGATGCTTGAAAATAGCATTTATAAGCACTACCAACATTGGTTGGAAAGTGAGGATAATAGCAATGTCGATAGCCGAAGCGGTGTTGAATGCAAGTGAGAAGACATAGACGAATCCCACCATCATGAGCCCGGCCCACCACAGGAGTTTCCAGTCGGAATGTAGAATTTTCTCACGTTTTACGAAAAGAGAGATGATCCATATTATGACCGTGGCTCCGAATATACGCGACAGAGCCACACCTGAGGCTGAGATCCAGTCGGGTATAAGGGTTTTATTAGCAGGCTCATTCAGACCCCAGCAGATTGCAGCTGAGAGGGCGAGAAGATTACCCCGGATAATGGTGGATAAATTTGATTTCCCG
>CAZPHL010000155.1:0-1850 GCA_964586465.1 uncultured Sangeribacter sp. | reverse complement strand
ACACCTGAGAATATCAAATTTTAGGCCGGAAAAGTTTTAGAGATATGATAGGTTTGATCAGTTTATTTTAAAAGTCACAGCTGCAGAAGAGGCTTCAGGCATTTCCGGGAAGGTGATTTCCAGACCCTCTTTCCCATGCTTCCATTTCAGTTTTCCATCATAGCCCAATAATTTCACCTCAGAGATTTTTTCCGGGCTCAGACCATTCCCTTTTGCGAGCGACTTCACAAGCAGCTGTTCTCCTTTCTCAGGTTTTACCATACAGACAGCATACAGACTGTTGTCTTTGCCCACTGTGAAGCGGAAATCCTCTTTATCAAACTTGAAATCGGCATGGTGACGTCCTAATCCGCCGCCGGGGAGTTTCCGTAGGTTGCCATCTTTATCAAGATTACCTTCACCAAGCACCTCCCAGGCCTTGCTTCCGTATATTGCCTGACCGTTCACGTCCATCCATTGACCTACTTCCTCCAGCATCTTCACACACTCCGGGTCGATTGAGCCGTCGGGACGTAGGCAGATATTTAGTGCAGCGTTGCCGTCCCGGGCAACCGATTCTATTATGAAGCGGATCATCATTCCTGAATCGTACACGAATCCCGGTGCATAGAACCAGTCGCCTACGGGCGCCTCCCTTATCCAGGGTTGTGAGGAATTGATGGTGTCAGGAAATGCAAACTCGGCGGTGTTGACAGCTCCGTTGGTAGGGTGACGGAATTTGATTATGCTGAAAGTGTCGACTTTACCACGGTTTTTAAGGGTATTGTTGTAATAGTCGGCCATTACAGTCTGCATCGCGTTGCACTTATAGCCTGTTCCTGTACCATTGCCCGTGAACGGACCCTCTACAGTGCCATCGGTATAAATGAAATCCGGATCATAGTTATGCACAACATCCATTATTCTCAAGGCCCATTGCTTGGCATACCACCGCGCATAGTCGAGATGACGGGAGAAGATGCCCGGTTTCGGTGGAGACCACGGACTGGCAGCACATTCCTCCACCGTCTCATATTCGCGAAGGTCTATACCATAGAGCAGGCGTGGGTCATAACCTTCCCACCATTTCCCTTTTCCATCTTCAAGTGTAAGATGGCCATCGTAGGGCACTCCGGCTTTCTCCCCCTCTTTGTCAGCTCCAAAGGCGGTCTGCCACCACCACCATGTGTACTCATGATGGAATGTCACGCCATAGTGCATATCGTTTTCTCGGCAGGCTACACTCCATTCTTTAAGGAGATCTCGCTTAGGACCGATATTGACTGAATTCCAAGGGTGATATTGTGAATTCCATAGATCATAGTTGTCGTGGTGAACACCTTGGATCATAAGAAATCTTGCTCCGGCTTTTTTGTATAATTCTGTGAGATAAGCGGGGTCGAGTTTATCCGGATTCCACGTGTGAAGCACATCCTTATATCCCACCTCTGAAGGGTGACCGTAACGTTCAAGATGTTTTTTATAGGCGTGATGGTCAGGTTTGTAGATATGTCGTGCATACCAGTCACCGCTCTCTCCGGCCGACTGTGGTCCGAAATGAACCCATATACCGAATTTGGCATCGCGTAGCCATTCCGGAGAACCCGGATAGTTATTCTCGATGGATTCCCAGGTGGGCTTGAACGGACCTTGTGTGATCTCAAGGTCAACCATCTCCTCTACAAAGGAGTCAGCTCCCTCAAGTGGTTGGGAGTTTACCGGAAGGGGCTTAGGAATCTCCGGGAGAGGCAGAGGTGTGACGGCAGCGGCAGAAAGTGTGACCGTTGCTGTGAACAGGAGTATAGATTTCAATTTCATATATCAATGGTTATCTTCAAAAGGTCAGTTGATGTTGTAAAGTTATAAAGAAA
>CAZPHL010000154.1:0-1883 GCA_964586465.1 uncultured Sangeribacter sp. | reverse complement strand
GGTGAACTGCGTCTGGGCCGTCTTCATGTGAACGGAAAACAGGATTCACTGACCTTTGATTATAATAATCACCGTTGGGTGGCTACGAAAAGAGGTGCTAAACTTGCCGATCTCGGTGAACTTCCGGCTCCGGGTCCGCAGAAGCATTGGATGGAACGAGACGATGAAAAGGATGCTCCGCCGATTCCCTCTCCCGATGGCACGAAGACAGCTTTCATAAAGAACCATAATATCTATGTGAAGGATAATGCCACCGGTGCCGAACGCCAGCTTAGTATCGACGGTTGTCCGGGTAATTATTATTCAAGTTACATATATTGGTCGCCCGATGGCAAGAAGGTTGCGGCTTCACGCATACGCCCTTCTGAGAAGCGTTATGTACATTATGTGGAATCCTCACCTTCCGATCAGCTCCAACCGAAGCTTCATACTCAGGAATATGCCAAGCCGGGTGATGAATTGCCGTTTAAGGTGCCCTGTATCTATGATGTGGAAACAGGACAAGGTATCATTCCCTCCACAGATTTATTCTCGAATCAATATGAACTATGGGGTCCTCAATGGAATTCTGACAGCAAGGCTGTGACTTTTGAGTACAATCAGCGCGGTCACAAAGTCTACAGAGTGCTTGAACTCTCGGCAGAGACCGGTGAGGTGAGACCTTTGGTGGAGGAGAGTCATCCGAAATATGTAAACTACGTGCGCCGTTTCCGTCATGATCTTGCCGACGGAAAACGAATGATATGGATGAGCGAACGCGACAACTACGGTCATCTCTATATGATCGACAGAGAGAAAGGGGAACCGATGCATCAGATTACAAAGGGGCCCTGGTATGTGCGTGAGGTGCTTGATGTGGATGAGAACAACGGTAAGATTTATTTCTCCGCCAACGGTGTGACACCGGATGAAGACCCTTACTTCATACGCTACTATAGCATTAACTTCGACGGCAGCGGCATGACCGACCTCACTCCTGCAAGCGGCACGCATAAGGCAGAGATGTCAGCCGACAAGAAATATCTTGTGGATGTATGGTCTACTGTTTATGAATCGCCGGAAGCTGTGGTGCGCAGTGTAGCTGACGGCTCAGTGGTGATGCCTCTGGAGAAGGCCGATATCTCCAAGATTGTGGCTGAAGGTTGGAAAGCCCCTGAAGTTTTTGTTGCCAAGGGCCGTGACGGAAAGACCGATATGTGGGGTCTAATAGTGCGTCCCACCAATTTTGATCCTTCAAAGAAATATCCTGTAATCGAGTACATTTATCAAGGTCCCGGTGATGCGTACGTTCCGAAAGCTTTCCGTCCCTACGACTGGTATATGACATCGCTTGCTGAACTTGGTTTTGTGGTAGTTATGGTAGACGGTATGAGCACTTCATGGCGCTCACGAGACTTTGAGAATATCTGCTATAAGAATCTGAAAGATGCCGGTCTGCCTGATCATATTCTTTGGATAAAGGCTGCTGCCGAGAAGTATCCTTATATGGATATAGATCGTGTAGGCATATATGGTTGCAGCGCCGGCGGTCAGGAGTCGACCAATGCAGTGCTCCTTCATCCCGACTTTTATAAAGCCGCCTATTCTGCCTGCGGTTGCCATGACAACCGTATGGATAAGATATGGTGGAATGAACTCTGGATGGGGTATCCGGTCGATGAAAGTTACGTAGAATGTAGTAATGTTGAGAATGCCCATCTTCTTGAGCGTCCCTTGATGCTTGTGGTGGGAGAATTGGACGATAATGTTGATCCGGCTTCTACAATGCAGGTGGTTAATGCTTTGGTAAAGGCGGGTAAAGATTTTGAACTTGTGGTGATACCGGGAGCTCATCACACAATGGGTGAGGATTTCGGTGAACATAAGCGTTATGATTTCTTCGT
>CAZPHL010000153.1:0-1886 GCA_964586465.1 uncultured Sangeribacter sp. | reverse complement strand
CCTTATCACGTCCATGATAAGGATTATTCGGAAAAAAGAAAAAGTTGGTGTTGGTTACACAAACTGTTTACGATAGGTAGAAGGGGAAAAGCCTGTATGGTGTTTGAAATATTTGCCGAAGAATGATTGATTGGCGAAGTTGAGATACAATGCTATTTCTTGAATCGTCATGTCAGTGGTCTTGAGCAAAACCTTGGCTTCCATAACTACATAGTTTTCTATCCAATCGCCTGCCGTACGCCCTGAGATTTCTTTTACCACCGATGACAAATGCTTGGGTGTAATGAATAATTTATGGGCATAAAAAGAAACCTGACGTTCTTTCCTGAAATGCTCACTTACTGTAAGGATGAATTTGGCCATTATTTCCTCTTTACGTGTGCGCTGGGTCTCATATTCCGGTTGGTTCTGCAGATTGATGTCCATCATTTCATAAAGTGCTGCCTGAAGCATGCACATCACCTTTTGCTTTAAAAAGGGCGTTTTCGGACCACGCAGTTTATCACGCAGGAATTTATAGAAATGACTCATTCCGGCTGCCTCGGCATCAGTGAGATAACTTACCGGTTCGGTGCGATGATGCATCAAGAGTGGTAAGACATCGGTGAGTTTCGGCAACACATCATCCACCACATGGCTTGAACAAGCCACGGTAGAGCATTGGAAGTCGTCTGAATAATCTGATAGGAATATATAATTTTTAGGTTGGATAACGATCAATGTATTTTTCTTGATCTCATACTCACGCAAATCTATACCTATTTTACCCGAGCCGGAAGTGCACAGCACAATCAGCAGAGCATCCAGACGCAAAGGAAAAAATTCATTTGCATCAAATTTTATCTCATGGTCAAACACCAGGATATCTTCATCCAGTTTATCACTGTTTACATTCTTTGATATCTGACGAAGAGAATAGGTCTCTGCTTTATGTTGGGAGGTCATAGGTCAAAAATTCTTATTTTGTGCGAAATTAGAAAATTTTTCCTTAATATCAATATCTATAGATGAAAGCGGCGGAAAAATCTACTATTTTTTATTATAGAGATTTCCTTTTCAATGCTCGTATCACAAATCCCGCATGATTACCTATAGTTTTCATCCATCCATAATGTTTAGTCATTATTCTGAATCTTTCTCGAAGCGATTTCCATTTATTGTTGTCGGTCGTCCCATCTGCCAGATAGTCGATTCCGACAGTATGGAGATTCACACATCTTGAAGCATCAGTAGCCTTAAGGCATTTTACTGTCCAGTCATAGTCGGCAGAGAATCTATAGCTCATGTCGTAAAGTGGTGCCAATGATTTTTTCACCATAAACGCCTGATGACATACCAACATCCCATTTGCAAAAGAATTATACGAAAGCTTTTCCGGTGCTGATAAGTGGCGGGGTCCTAATACCTGTCGTTCGGCATTTACAATTACCGTGTCTGAATAGATGATGTCAGGATCAGATAGACAAGCCTTGGTATATTTCTCCAATGTGTCTGCTGAATGAAAAGTATCTCCGGCATTAAGAAACAGGATATATTTCCCCCGGGCCTTTTTCAAACCCTTATTCATGGCATCATAAAGCCCTTTATCCTTCTCACTGAATATTTGGAGCATAGGGGTTGCGTTTTCACGCGCTATGTCAAGAGTGTTGTCGGTAGAAGCGCCGTCAATTATAAGGTGTTCGAAATCTTTAGCGGTCTGTTGGGCTACAGATTTCATTGTGGCGCCAATTTCGTTGGCGGCATTATATGTGATGGTGACAATAGAAATAAGGGGTTGCTTCTCCATATTGATATATTCTCTATTGATGAATTGTCGGTGATATATTTTCTGTGAAAAAATTCTCTATAAATAGATTCTCTGTTGATAATGATTCGATAAAGAAATT
>CAZPHL010000152.1:0-2041 GCA_964586465.1 uncultured Sangeribacter sp. | reverse complement strand
ACTTCCGAACCCCTTTGCCGCATCATTAATGATGGAGGCATGGACGTGGAGTTTTCGATCATAGAAAGTGAATTGGGAATGCTTAAACAGGGTGACGAGGTATCGGTTTCTCCTTTCTCTGATCCTTCAATTCACACCATAGGGCGCATCTCAGAAATCAATCCGATGGTAGATGAAAATGGTATGATTAAGGTATGGGCATCAGTAGCAGGGAATAAAGGATTGATCGATGGCATGAATGTCCGTGTTCAAGTGAAGAGGAGAGTGGAGGAGGCTTTGGTAGTGCCTAAGAGTGCTGTGGTGCTTCGCTCAGGAAGACAGGTTGTCTTTACCCTTGACGGAGACAAAGCAATGTGGAACTACGTCACGACTGGCTTGGAAAACCTCAGCGAATACACCATCATCGAAGGTCTCGCTCCAGGCGACTCAGTAATCATTACCGGAAACCTCAACCTCGCCCACGAAACCCCGGTCAAAGTTTTATAAGATTTATAAAACTTATAAATCTTATAAAACTTATAACTTTCTTGCAATGATAAAATACTTATTAGAGCATAGGATAGCAGTCATCATGGCATTCTTGGCTTTGGTGATTCTTGGGTGTGTCACTTATATGACGCTTCCGGTGTCGCTGTTGCCCGACATCGCAATTCCGCACATCACGGTGCAAGTGACTGAGGAAAACGTATCGGCGCGTGAGTTGGAAAACACAGTGGTTGCACCCCTGCGTCGCCAGCTTATGCAGACCAACGGACTCGCGGAACTGAAGAGTGAGACACGGGATGGCAGTGCCGTCATATCCCTTACGATGGATTATGGCGTCAACACAGATCTTGCCTTCATTGAGGTAAATGAGAAAATTGACGGAGCGATGAACTCTCTCTCTAAAGACATCAAACGCCCCAAAGCTGTAAAGGCAAGCGCTACTGACATCCCGGTGGTGTATTTGCAACTCACCGTAAAAAATGAAAATTCTCAATTCTTAGAGCTTTCACGGATTGCTGAGAACATCGTGCGCCGGCGTCTGGAACAGCAGCCGGAGATTGCGATGGTTGACATAACCGGTGTGCCGGGGCAAGTGCTGAAGATTACGCCTGACCTAAATATGATGGCACAGACTGGATTGACAATTCAGGATATTGAATCTGCATTGACCGCCAATAATGTCGAACCCGGGTCCATGACCGTCCGGGACGGCTACTATGAATATAACATACATGTCACCAATCTTCTCCGCACTGTGGAAGACGTCAAGGCAATCAGAATCCGAAAGGGAGACAGGCTGATGACACTCGGTGATTTTGCAGATGTGGAATTCACATCAAAGACTCCCTCCGGTTACTCTACCTACAACGGGAAAAGAGCCGTCACCCTCGCCATCATCAAGCATTCAGAGGAAAGCATGGACCACCTGAAGAAAGCCTTACATTCCACCGTGGAGTACTTCTCCGGGCAATATCCCGACATTGAGTTTACCGAGACAAGAAGCCAAACCGAACTTCTTGATTTCACAATCTCAAACCTTGAGCAGAACCTCATTCTTGGTCTAATACTTGTCTTCATCGTCTGCATATTGTTCATGCACAGTGTCCGCTCATCGCTGATAATCGGACTAAGCATAATTGTCGGCGTGATACTCACATTCCTGCTCTTCTATCTTTTCCATGTATCGGTCAACATTATCTCTATGTCTGGTCTGATACTTGCCGTGGGAATGATGATAGACAACTCGGTTATCGTAACGGAGAATATAACGCAATACCTCCAAAGTGGAGATGCACTTATGCCGGCATGTGTGAAAGGCACAAATGAGATGATCACACCGATGCTCTCGTCATCACTGACAACTGTCGCTGTCTTCGTCCCCCTCGTTTTTATGAGCGGCATAGCCGGGGCAATTTTCTCTGACCAGGCCTTCTCCATAACAGCAGGTCTCGCCGCCAGCTACATCGTCGGAATTACTCTGCTGCCGGTACTCTACTATATAATTGAGAATGGAGAATTGAGAATTGAGAATCATGACAAAATTGAGAATGGAGAA
>CAZPHL010000151.1:0-2275 GCA_964586465.1 uncultured Sangeribacter sp. | reverse complement strand
ATAATTGTTTTCAGATTCATAGATAAATTTTTGATTAAGGTTAGTTTAGTTGTCTTTGGGTTGATGTAACATCACTTTATAGCCGGATTTCAAGTGTACTTTCACGGTACGCATCTTTTTTGTGAGGTACTGGCTGACACCGTTTATCAGTCCACGACCCACGTCGGAGGCAATCTGCGCTCCCGTATTCGTGGAGATATTGATTGAACTTCCCATTGTGCTACCCATATTGGCACCAATCTCATGCAGCGCATCACTCTCCATAGAGTTTGGGATATTTATTCCCTCCTGACCGTCGGAATCAAATACTTTCAATTCCACGTCATAGATAGAGCCTTTGCTTTCTACGGAGGTTATTACAATCTCCAACCGTTCATCCTGTAGTCTGGCCGCTCCTACAACAGTGGTGTTTCGAGGTATAAGCCTGTCGCCAATCCACATAGGGTCTGTTGTCCTCAATTTTACAGACTGTCCATTTGCAACCGACTGATTTCCGGCAATTACGGCGGCAATAGTATTTTTCTCAACCGTCGGGCGCATACCTACCGATGTATTAAAACCTCGGTCACTTGTGGTGGAACTTAAAGAAGAAACAACATTATGGGTAACATTCTGAACTGGCTGCACTATTCGCTTCCCGTTATCTTCAGTTTTAGATGGAGGTGCCTGATAACCGTTATTACCGGTTCCCATATATTGCGCCGCAAGCTGATACGATCTTTCGAGTAGTTCCATTTCATCCGGCTGTTGGGTCTGCTGCTGGGCAATAGAGTTTTGAGCCTCCAACTCATCTATGCGTGCCTGTAATTCCGCAACCTGATCTGTCTGGCTGTAATCCGGGATGTAAAAATCTTGGAGTGAAGCCTGTGCCTGCTGATACGCATCTGCCGAGTTTTGAATTTCATCAGGAACGACTGATTCAGTAGGCGCAGTTACCGTATCGAGTTGTAGAGATATGGCATTTATCGTACTGTCCTGCCGTTGCTTGTCTGCATTAGCCGCCTCCTGTTCGTATGCCTCCAACTTTGTCTTCGGCATACCGCCGGAAGTCTGGTCCGGCAATTCCATATTTGCCTTTCCCATTTCAGTCTCATTCTCTGCCGAAGGAGCGAAAATCAACCATAAGCAGACAAGGCATGAAAGGAACAGCACTGTATAGACTGCCAGTTTTTTGAGCCGCTCACGTTCAGCCGGAGTCTTTGGCGTGAGTTTCGATTTAAGATCGTCAATCAATTTCATGGCTCACGGAATTATTGGGTATTTCAAGCTGGCGAATATGTTCCACTTTAATTTCCTGTCTGGCATGACCGGCACCCATTTGGTAGCAAGCGTGACCGAATACGAAGAAAGCGAGTAGGACAAAGGCAGAGAGCAGCAGGGTTACGACTGTAAGCCTTCGCTTGTGGGGCATATCATCACACGCCTTTTTGATTTTAGCCGTGAGTTTCCCTTTCGGGTCGTGCCACACCTTATATAATAGGCGTGAAATGGCAGATTTGATTTTATTTTTCATCGGTTTAAGGTTCTTTGAGTTGTGATTATGTCATTATTTTCAAGGATTGTCAATCCTTCAATCATAAATCCGTTGGGATTGTCATCGGAGCGGTTGGTATTGACAAGTTTACACTGGGTAACAAGACTTCGCTCAGTTACATTGCTCTGGCGGATAATCATCTGCCGGGCATACGTTCGGACATTGTAAGGATAATTGTTAAAATCCGCTACGATACTGTCAACTTGAAGCACCTGAGTGATATTTCCGGCGATAATGCGATTATAGTAGCCTTTTTCCACATAATCGGAGTAATAATTGTAGGCACTCTTATCTGCCAAAGACATAGCCCTGTTGGTATTATGTTCAATAGCTGACTTATCAGGCGAGAGAGTGAAAAAGAGTTCGTGGAAACGTCGCACATGCTCACGTGCCTCTGCCGGTCTGTTTTGTTCCATATCCTGTGATAGTGCGAGCATCAGACTCTTGCCGTCATCAAGCACATAGATTTTTTCACGCTGTTTTTCCGCAAAATTCAATGCAAAAATTACCGAGCAGATAGCAGTCAGAGCGCATACACATACCACAACTATACCGAAAAAGCGGATTTGCTGAAAGGAAGATTCGATGTTTTTCAAAGATTTGAATTGCATAGGCTGAAATTATTTAAGAAGTTTTCCGGCTCTACCGGCCACATTTCCTGCGACACCTCCTGCGATACTACCAGCCCAAGAACCTCCTGTCATAGCTGCATTATTGACATTTCGGTTATAACTGCCCATG
>CAZPHL010000150.1:0-2487 GCA_964586465.1 uncultured Sangeribacter sp. | reverse complement strand
CGTGAGATAAATACGGGCTCCGGCGTTGAGCAGAACCCCAACTGGGCGCAAGTGCAACCACATTAATAATTGTTTATTCTGTTTAGAATCAATCTGAAAAGAGGGTGTGTCATATCTTTTTATTATGACACACCCTCTTCCTAATCTATTAGAAGTATATTCTTTAAAGGAAAGAGAAGCAAAGCATCATTAAGAGAAGTAAAGTCATCATTAAGAAATTCACAACCTCTTTATCCAATAAATTCCTAAATAATTATGAAGACATCTTAATGAATAATCATAGAAAGATTTTTCTGAATAATCAAAGATAGCCACTCATGAAAAATTACTAAAAGCTACAAAGTATGAAAATTATTATATTTTTCTATAATCATAGATCAATGACAGGCTTGACAAGTATATAATAATTGTAACATAATAAGGGACATCTGTACTCCACCACCTGTAAATTCTACCTCTGGTCGGAGGGTTACAGCCGGTTCGACCTCAAGTACTTGGGTGTAAACATAGTTCGTAAGACTTAGGATGAAAAAGTCAGTGCCAGGAAAGAGAGACTATGCCGTTGGCAGGGATCGTGACAGGGAAATGATGTGTACCGTCGTCTACGGTAGTTTCAATGTCTTCCTGTTTGTTGTTGCTGAGTACAAGAGCATAGGAATTGTCAGGATTCCTGAAAGCAGAGTAGGTGAGTCCCTCGGGAGAGTACCCTGAAGATCCTATACGTCGGGCTCCCGGTTGCACCATGGTGGCCATGTGGGCCATAATGTAGTAGAAAGAGTTGCGGCGTATGGTTTTATAATCGTCAGCGATATCAACGGCCCCGAAACCGGTGGTGCATCCTCCGGGTCGATTTGGACCGCGGTTGGCATCAAGCATGAGGTTCCAGATAATAGCTCCCTTGCTCCATCGGTTAACAGTGCCTAAAGTGATCTGCTCCATATCGTTCACAAGACGTTTCTCAAGATTGGCCCCGTCGTTCCAGTCTCCTGCAGTTGACTCCGTGAAGACAAGTTCTTTGTCGGGATACGCCTTATGGATTGAATTCAGTTCATCGACATTGCCTCCATAGTTGTGATAAGCTGCTCCGGCTATATAGCGGGAAGCATCGGCATCAGCATATAGTTTAGTGGGATAGCTATGTTGATCGGGGATATTGTCGTAGTTGTAATTATGGTCGAAGGCATAAATCTTGGTATCGATTCCCGCTTCTTGGAATTTTGGCCCAAGAGCATTCTTGATGAAGTCGCGTTGTTCTTCCCAGCCCATAAACATTGAGGCTGAATTGCCACGGTTGAGAGGTTCGTTCTGGGGTGTGATGGCATAGATGTCGATGCCATGTTGCTTGAAAGCCCGTATCCATTTTACAAAATAATCCGCATAATCCTGATAGTAAGCCGGATTGAGCTGACCGCTTGTCCATGAATCAAAAGGCTTGAAGTCTGTAAGATTGTTTACTTTCATCCATTTAGGTGCTGTCCAGGGGGAGCCCAGGATTTTTATGGCGGGGTTGATGGCGAGAATCTCCTTAATCACGGGAATCACATATTTCGTCTCCTCGTCTGTAAGGGCGAAATTCTCGATACCCTCCTTGTCACAACATGTGTACTCGCTCAGAGAGAAGTCGGAACAACCGATACATATACGTATATAGCTCATGCCATAACCTTCTGTGGGAGAAAAAGTCTCTTTAAGGAATTTGGCACGGTTTCCCTCTGTCATCTTTAAAAGATTGTAGGCGGTAGAGCCTGTAATGGCTGCTCCGAATCCGTCGATATCCTGAAAGGTCTTATCCGGGTGGATGTTTATGGTGGAGGACGATGCATTGTAGGTGTTACTGAACCCTATATAGGATTCAGTCAAATCTTTTGCGCGGTTAGCGGTAGTGGTTACCATTCTTACGTCTGTCACTTGAGGAGTGTCAGAGGTTGAGGTCGTTGTGGGCTCAATCGCATTTTTATTTTCAGTTGCGCAAGATATTATCATTACGCCGAGAGCAATAAGGGATGTTAAAGTCATTTTAATAGAAATCATGAATTAAAGATTGTATTTCATGTTCTGAATCATGGTACAAAATTATCTGCTATATCGGTTTAATCTAAGGCGAGTAAGGGAATAAGGTAATCAAACATAAGGCTAAGGATATGCAAATCAGTAGATTGATTGTTTTTGAAAAAGAAAAAAAGTAAAGTCTCTGATAAAAACAGAGAAGTAAAGTCTTTGATAAAAGAGTCTCTTATATAATTTGATAAAAGAGTCTCTGATAAAAGAGGAGTAATAGAAAAAAAGGAGAGCAGACAAAAGGTCGGCTCTCCCGAATATGTTTGCCACAACACGTATTCCGCAGGTTGCGGCAAGTTGGTTTCAATTACAAGTTGGTTTCAATTATATGCTATATAAGTCAATCTTATTTCAATTTGGCTTTGATAGCCTCTGTCTCTTTCTCGTAGCCGGGTTTCTCAAGAAGAGCGAACATATTCTTCTTGTAAG
>CAZPHL010000149.1:0-2501 GCA_964586465.1 uncultured Sangeribacter sp. | reverse complement strand
CAACACTCATAATCCCGGAACACAATATCCCGGCTTTCAAGCCTGCCAACTCCTTTAAAGAAGAAGTAGCAAAAGGATAATCAAAATCCATTTGGATCTCACGTTGAGTGATGTATATTACTCGATGAATTATTATTTATATAGTGCAGGTCTGAAAGACGGTTTGTCAAACGTCTCAATAACAGAAAACATACTATCTACAACCTCTCTTGAGTGTTCTCGATAAGAGAGCGATGGATGTGGTTCAAGTTGTTCAGCTATTTTATTCCGCGCGTATATCCATTCATCAAAAGCAACCTTGATTTCGTTCCACATTGGATGATAGTAATATGGTTCAAAGTAATTGTGAAAATGTGAGAATAATTCATCGAAATTAGTTTTTCCTCTGATTGAGTCGTTTTTTTGTGGTGAGACAGCATATTCCTTATTATCGGAAATTATTGCATGTTCGAGTTCTATACATTCCCGACGATAATCAAGCCACTTCTTGATTCTTATATTCCTTTCTTCGGGAACTGCGAGATAGGATTCTGCTGAAAACAGATAATCGAGATAATATGCCATAGACTCTAAGAGATTATGCCATGCCACATATTCCTTGTCAATCCACTTGTTGTCAGGAATCGCTGACATTAAAGCATCATAGGCAAGCGAAGTCCGCATACTTGATATAAGACGAAGGTATTCTGTCCAGACATTGATATCTGACTGGGATCCGCTGTCCGTTATGGTCTCACTCAATTTTTCTGTGTCGTCCAAAGCTTTCGTTATATTACCCTTATAGTATGAGTCCTTTTGGATAATTTCCCTGATGGCTTTAGCATGGTTCATATCATTGACGGGTGAACTTTCCACACTTCCGAGTGTAGCCAACTGTACGAGAAGTTTATATGCGTGTGGATTCTCTTTCCGCATTTCTTTCCAATACTTATCTTCTATATCAAAGTTAACGTTTTCAGACATTTCCAGAAACTCCGCAACCGGGACTTTCCCATCAGCAAAATGTGGTTCCAAATGGGCATCAGGGAAATAACCTCCACGATATTCACCGGGTAGATATAGTGTAGCAAAATATCTTCCATCGGGATTTATGAGCTTGAAAGACCTGTCATCAATCTTCTCCATTTCAGCAATCTCCAAATTTTCGGGATCCACAACAAATTTCCGCTTACGCAAATCATATACGCCATATCTTTGGTCAGCAATCATTACGCCATACTTAACCGGTAAGTTAATTGAAATGTACCGTCCATATCGATCAACAGGTTTCAGTTCCGTGTATTTGATAGGGAGTATTAGACCATACCGATCTCTGAGACCATATTTCCGCCCCCAATAATATGGCTCACCTTTTTCTGCTCTCTCAAAATATTTCTCAACCACATATACTCCGTTTCTTACAGACAAGTTTGAAAGATATAACCTTGTGTAGTCAGCCTCTGTAACAACATACGGATTCAATCCGAGTATTCCCGGGATGACAACAATGGGTAATGCAAACATCAGTACTAAGGAAACCGCCCATTTCTTTGTTCTGATTATTGTTATCACCCCTACATAACCAATCAGAAAAAAAGCTATCCCAAACGATACAAATGTTAACCACTGTTCAGTATCAAGAGTAAGCCAATATAGCCATCCTGAAATAGATAGGGCAATACAGTTTCGTGTTAGGACGATCCCGGTTCGCATGGTTTTTGTAAGCATGATGTATAGAAGCGGAGGAAGAACAATTACGCCTATGAATTTAAGTGATGAAATGTCTTTCAATCCGATTGTTAACACCAGTAACATAAATAAAGTGTATGCAAAATACGTTCTTATGCAATTCTCCTCAATAACAAGTTGTACGGCAGAACGACCTTTACGCTCGTAAATGCTCCAATAGACCACTGGAAGGAAGGCAATTACCCAACCTTCCAGTATTCCTCCAACGCTTCCTTCAGTGAACATTACCCATACAAAGAAAACGGATAGTGGAATAAAATATCCCCATATCCACTTTCTTTTCCATTGTATTTTCTTTGTATTATGCTGACGGAAGCCCATAACTATCGGCATAATGGCTATCCATACAAACCATAAGACTGTAATTGCGGTTATCCATGCTTCCATTTCCCATTCAAACGGTTCGGAGAATATTTTCACCATAAGTTCTGATTGACCTATGGAACAGAAAAATATGTAAAACATTCTCTCAAACGGTTTAGATATATTTGACACAGATGCGTATGAAATCAGAAATCCGATAGCCGAAACAAGAGTCCATGGTGACTTCCTCTGCATTTCAAAACATAGAGCAATCCTTATGGGAATCATCAACATAAGGAGAGGATTGCAATAGCGGCTGAAGAAGAAAGCCCAGATACTTGTCAGAATTAGATCGGCAATGAACATCTTCCTGCCGTAAAACTTGGTTATCATATCGAATTAACTATTTGTGATGAAAGTCTTTTATGAATGGTTGTGTGAAATGCAGCACACCGTCAGCATTGCTTCCT
>CAZPHL010000148.1:0-2534 GCA_964586465.1 uncultured Sangeribacter sp. | reverse complement strand
TAAGCTGACCACCCTCTTCATAACCGACGTATCCCGGAGGCGCTCCGACGAGTCGAGAAACGGAGTGTTTCTCCATATATTCCGACATATCTATACGTGTCATCATATCCTCGTCATCAAACAGATATTCAGCCAATGCTTTGGCAAGCTCTGTTTTACCCACACCGGTCGTACCGAGGAATATAAATGAACCCAAAGGACGGCGCGGATCATTAAGACCGGCACGTGAACGACGCACGGCATCGCTGACAGCCTTGATAGCCGCATCCTGGCCAACTACACGTTTATGAAGCTCTTCCTCAAGGTGAAGCAGTTTCTCTTTCTCACTCTGAGCCATTTTCTTTACAGGTATGCCTGTCCAACGGCTGACAACCTCAGCGATGTCTTCGGCATCAACTTCTTCTTTAATCATGGCTCCTTCGCCTTGAAGCTGACGGAGTTTCTCTTGAGTAGCTTTATTTTCGTCTTCCTTCTGTTTGATCTTGGAATATTCTATCTCCGCTACTTTCGCATAGTCACCCTCACGCTTGGCCATCTCAGCTTCATGCTTCAAGTGTTCGATATCGATCTTATTCTGCTGAATCTTATTGATCTCATTTTTCTCGGCCTGCCATTTAGCCTTCAGACTCTTTTCAGTATCACGGAGGTTGGCAAGATCCTCGTCAATCTCTTTGATCTTGTATTCATTACCCTCTCTCTTTAAAGCCTCCCGCTCTATTTCAAGTTGAGCAATCTTTCTTTGAGCTTCATCAAGTGCCTGAGGCATAGAGTCCATCTCGAGACGGAGCTTTGAAGCAGCTTCATCAATAAGGTCGATTGCCTTGTCAGGTAAGAAACGATCGGTAATATAACGTACGCTCAGTTGGACGGCAGCAATTATCGCCTCATCCATGATACGTACTTTATGGTGATTTTCATAACGCTCCTTCAAACCACGGAGAATAGAGATGGCCGATAATTCATCAGGCTCATCTACCATTACCTTCTGGAAACGGCGTTCGAGAGCTTTGTCTTTTTCAAAATATTTCTGATATTCATCGAGAGTAGTGGCACCTATTGAACGCAATTCACCACGGGCTAACGCCGGTTTCAATATATTCGCAGCGTCCATAGCACCTTCGCCTTTGCCGGCACCCACCAGAGTGTGAATCTCATCTATAAATAGGATAATCTCTCCATCACTCTGAGTAACTTCGTTAACAATTGCCTTGAGACGTTCTTCAAATTCACCTTTGTATTTAGCTCCGGCTACCAGAGCTCCCATATCAAGCGAATATATCTGTTTTGATTTAAGATTCTCAGGCACGTCGCCACGTACAATTCTGTGGGCAAGACCCTCCGCGATAGCCGTTTTACCGGTACCCGGTTCACCTACAAGCATAGGGTTATTTTTTGTTCTTCTTGAAAGAATCTGAAGCACACGGCGAATCTCCTCATCACGGCCGATAACAGGATCAAGCTTGCCATTGCGTGCACGGTCATTAAGGTTTATAGCATATTTGCTGAGGGCCTGATAGCTCTCCTCGGCACTCTGCTGAGTGACCTTATTACCCTTGCGTAGTTCATTTATGGCAGCTTTGAGACCATCTTCGGTCACCCCTGCATCTTTTAGAATTTGTGAAGCCTTACATCTTGTTTTCAGAATACCCATCAGCATAGCCTCTACTGACACATACTCATCGCCCATTGACTTTGAGAAATCTATAGCTTTCTGAAGGGCCTCGTTTGATTCACGGCTGAGGAATACCTCGCCTCCTGTCACCTTCGGAAGACTTTGGATATCCTTGTCAATAGCAATGTTGACAGCGTTGAGATTTGCCCCAAGCTTCTGGAACACAAAGTTGACAATCGTTTCGCTCTCCGAAATCAGCGCTTTAAGGATGTGGACAGGCTCTATCTGCTGCTGACCGTTCTGTCGGGTCAACTCAATGGCTTTCTGAACCACTTCCTGCGATTTGATTGTGAAATTATTAAAATTCATATTCGTTGAATTTGGGTTATATACAGTTTAAGATGATAGATGTAGAATCTTGCATCTGAAACGTGCCTTTCTCACACGTTCCATTATTTTAACAATCAAACCGCTGTATTGGTTGAAAACAATTAAGATTTCCTTTTTAAGGAAAGATTAAGATCTTCACTTCCGCTTATCGGGCAAGGGATATGTTGACTGCAACCCCATAATTGGTGTTGGAAGTGGGATAAGCACTGTTAGAAACCAATGGGGTGTTAACCTGATGATCGAAGAAGGCTGACAAACTGACTTTACGGCTGAACTGATAGGTTGCCATGAAATTGATAGAGAATGTCTGAGTGCCCTGCGTCGCTTGGGTATAGGCGGTCTCTATACGTCTTATGAGTGACTGATTATTGCTTAAAGCTATATCCAGATTCATTGACAGGTCGTTGCTAACACCCCCTTGAGAGCTTCCGAATCTAACTACTTTGTTAAAATCCGGAATCTTTATACCGGCACCCAAGGAGATTTGCTTACTGCCGGTTTCTACAATCTGGCCTGCTGAAGAATTAAGATT
>CAZPHL010000147.1:0-2607 GCA_964586465.1 uncultured Sangeribacter sp. | reverse complement strand
TGATATCCTTCGCTGGAGTTACAAAACCGATGGCCAGTGTGCCGCCTATGAACACTATAAGAATCACGATTACTGCCATAAAAAGAGCCTTCGGGTAACCACGACGTGGATCTTTCATCATCGGCACGTGCACCGCGTTCATCTCCATACCTCCGAAGAACAGGAAGATTGAGGCAGCAAACACTATAGTGCTTAATTTGGTGAAATCAGGGAAGAAACCTTCATGAACAAGCTCGATAGGCTCACCCATACATAAATAGACTATACCCATGATAATCAGCAGGGCACCAGGTATAATAGTACCGAAAAGACCACCTGTCTGACTCACGAAGTTTGCTTTCTTCATACCACGGAATGAGTTGAAAGTAGCAAACCAGTATACACCGAGCACTATAAGAATTGTATATATTTTATTCGAGGAAAGTTTTCCATCAAACGATTCAGGCCAGAATATGTAAGCCAGTGATACAGCACCGAACATAAGCACGGCCGGGAACCAGATTACCAGACACTGCCATTCAAGATACATTCCGGTCCAACCCCAACGGGTACCGAAAGCTTCTGAGATCCAACGGTAAAGACCTCCTGAATGTGTATAGGTAGATGCAAGTTCTGCACAGACCAAAGAAAATGGAATCAGATAAACAATGCCCGCAAGGACATACCAGAATATGGATTGAATACCGAATTCGGCTTGTGAGGCGAGACCTCTAAGACTAACGACAGTGGTGATGATCATAAGAGTCATACCTATGGTCGTGATGGTCGCCACCTGTCCTTTTGCTGTCTTAGGCATAGATCCCGACGACGGCGCCGAAGAAGGTTTGGAAGTTGTAGGAGAATTCATAATTGCCTAAGTTTAATTAATAAAACAAGTTGATATAAGATTAAAATAAGGGCTCACCCCTGCCGGCCGGCAACCGACTCAGCTTAAGGGATGAGCCCTCAGTGTCAATTATCCTAAACGGATCAATATTCAGTTTTTATAACTTAGCAGATTATAATTCTACTACGGGATATACCTCACCAATCTTAGTACCAACTTTGTAGTGTGTACCCTTGTGAGCTGACATAGATACATTCATGTTAGCTGAGAAGAGGTAAACGATATCAGAACCACCGAACTGGAAGTAGCTGATCTCATCACCCTTGGCGAGGGCAGTACCAACTTCGGCTGTGATAACCACTGAAGATACCTGCGGCATAGCGATCGGGAGGATAGCTACATAACCATACTTGGTCTCAAGCACGATCAGACCACGGGTCTGCATAAACTCATAACCGGCCTGGTCAGGAGCTGTGGCACGCCAAGCTTCTACCTGATGAGTTGCGGGATTCTCTTTAGCAGGTACAGCTACAAGGTCAACGTAGCAAGCGCCCTGGATTACACGTGCCTCACGTACGATACCGGCGAGAGGTGCATGCTGACGGTGATAGTCGGTCCAGCTCAAGAATGAGTGACACCACATACCGCCTTTGAACTTATCAGCGTATGGGCTTCCTTCGAGAAGTTCCTCAATCTTCCAGTCAAGTCCTTTGATACGTACGTGGGTGTCAGGGCGGATTTCCCATTGGCCACCGAAGCAAGCATCAGCAGGGTGAACGATAATCTTATCATCAGAAATAGCGGCGATAGGACGATATCCCGGTTTTGTGTGACGAGCGAACATCTGGTTGAAAGTCTTCCAGCCACCACGCGGCTCAAGATATTCATCCATATTATAAACAGCGCTCTCGTAGAATGATTTTACACTGTCGGCAGTGATTGATTCGGGGCTGTCAAGCCAGTCACCGATAGCGTAGCAATAGTCAACCATCCACTTTGAAAGCGGAGTAAGCTCAGGCTGAGTGTCTCTTGGAGCGCAGGGAGTCTGAAGTGACTTCACAGGTTCCTGATCAAGAACGAAGAATGAGTTGAAAAGGTGGGTGTAAACGTTTGTGCCCTCACGGTTTTCAGCAGGAACCCACTCGCAATATGCCTGCAGATAGTCGAGATACTTCTCAATTGAGTCGATGTCAGAAAGACCGGGAATGTTATATTCCTTTACTTTGGCAAATGCCTGATTGAATTTGTCTTCCCAATGGTTCTCACTGATAAGATCGGCCAATTCCTGCACTGCAGGAGAATACTTTGTTGTTGCCATAAAAAAAGTGTTTTAATAATATATTAAGAAGGTGTTTTAAAATTTAACTAAATAAGAAAGAGGCAAATTTTAGTTATCGACCTGAGTCTATAATTAGCAAAATAATGAAGCACGTTTTTTCTAATCTCTGCCTTTCGGAAATAAAGCAGCTTAAAAAGGAGTCAAGCCATGGTCAAGACTTAATTTCTAAGTGCCTTACTCTTTCAAGTACATAATTATAACAACCGTGAAGAAATATGGTTTTAAACGAAGCGTATATTTTTTTGATTTTTTTCTTCTTTTACTTTTTTAGACTTGACTATAAGCATATTTACACAGGCGTCACCTCGATAATAATATCAATCTTTAAATAACCGGCCTATTATCTTCCAAAAAATTCACCCCTATCCACTACAATATGGCTTTCTTTTAGTTAATATATTATATAATAGTTTGCCATATATAATAGAGCCCGTGTATTAAC
>CAZPHL010000146.1:0-2737 GCA_964586465.1 uncultured Sangeribacter sp. | reverse complement strand
TTTAACGGCTTGCAGGTGCTTGACTGCATTCCTCGCGTATCTGTAGCCAATGATCAGGTCAGTGTGGCAGGTAAAACATCGGTGAAGTATATAATCGACGGGCATCTTTTGGAAATGCCAGAGGATGCGATTGTGTTACACCTGAAGAACCTGCAATCACAAGGGATTGAGAGGGTAGAGCTTTTTACCACTCCTCCCGCCAAATATGCAGCTACAACCAACGTAGCGTACATCAGCATCACAACACGAAATGAATCACACGGAACAAGGGGAAACGTCTGGGGCAACGGTACTGTATGTGAATATTTCAGTTATCTACTCGGTGGCAACATCAGGCATACAACACGTAAAGTGATGCCGGTGCAGCCTACACCCGGGTTGACAACAGCACCGAACTTCGGATCAATGACTTCATTAACAGTGGCTGGGTTAACAATCTGTCGCAGAGCAATTCCTTCGATTATAATGAGAAGACAGCTGCGGTATATGTGAGTGCCGAGAAAAGTTATGTCTCGTACTGACATAACTCTAAACTCTGCCAAAATGCTTCAGAAGTTTGTCGAGACCTTCTTCATGTTTCTTAGGATTCTTTTCATTCAGAGAAAAGATATTCTGAAGTTTCCACCTAATAGATGGATATTGACTAAGATCTCCGGTACAGCATTTCTCCCAATCCGGTGAACCGTTTTCAAATGAAATTAGGAATTCCCGGTCAGTCTCATCCAGCCCACCATTCACTATCTCAATCAGGTTATTTCAGGAAGCTTCGTAGTCTGCGTATGAAAACGGCTCATCGGTCATACCTTCAAATTGATTTTCCAATGCCTCGGTTTGATTGATTGGATTGGGAGCCAGTGATTCCACTATTGGCTTATCGCTACCTAAAAGACAAAGCATGAAGCCGTCTTTGACCTTTGCAAACTCCTCATCGGTTATACCCCGGCAATCAAACAAATCACGAGGATGCTGGCGACTGAGGGCAGCAGCTATTTTACCTCCATAGAGTTGAGACCATGAAACGATATTAGCATAGCAGTTCATCCTGAACTCATCCCTTGCTTTTTCGCATAATTGAATCGTTTCAGTGTTACCTAATATCCCCCTCTTTGTACCGTTTACCTCAATCTTTATAGTTGTTCCATCCTTTGTACATTGGAGTTTCCATACATTAGCTTTGTGAGCGACACGAATCCCCGGCACCGCTCTCTCAATAGAAGTTTTCAAGTCTGCCAAGTGAGCATTGATTGCTTAGAGACTGGTGTCCCGATCAGCGAGAGGAATATAAGTAATATCTATATCAACTGAATAACGGTTGAGATTCCGGTGGAAAAGATTGATAGCCGTACCACCATGCACTGCGAAATCCTTTATTCTGAACACCAATGGCATGACACGGATTAGGAGTGCAACCTGCTTGCGATATGCTTCATTCATAATCATTCAATTCTTTAGGTACCGTTATTTTATATTTAGAGACGTAAGTGCCATTCTCGACAAGTTGTAATTTGGATTTGGTTATTCCTAAGGCATCCTTATTTAGGAGATCGAACCAATAATGACCGGCTTTCTCTGCCATATATAGGAACATTCGTTTTACCTTCTGGCTCGATGTGTTTTCTAATGCTTTCTGCACTCCATTAGGATCAAGTGACGTAAGTTGCTCCATCACGTAATACAGATCCATATAGTTATAGTGTGAAGGAACGAGGTAAAGACACTCCAAGAAAGCCTGTTCGGGTGTAGATACCACAAGTTCCAGATTATCTTTCTTGAGCAACTGTGTAGTGGGATTAGAGAATATTCCGGTTGAGAATGTTTCAATAGACATATCAAATTTATCACTCTTAATCCATTCTTTTGGCTTCATTGGGTCAAACGACACCATCAACTTAGGTTTACCCATAGGAACATAATGACTGAAACCATGAAGTTCAAGTGCTGAATGGGCACCAATGCGGACACTCTTCCCAGTTTGCAACGAATAAGAATGTATGGCAGCCAATGCCGACAACTTTTCGTTGCGTCGGAACAAAACGCCATTTGCCAGTGATTCCAACCAGCCACTGTCCTTGTATCTCTTTGTCAACTGAGCCGAATACCCCATTTTACTGAGCCATTCCGAAAAAAACAGACCTCCGTACACACCGCACGATAACAGACGGTTGATTTTTGACCCTAATGATATATCCATAGTTTAGATTTTAGCGAATTTTTCAACTGCAAATGTAGCATTTTATTTTCAAGTCACCATAAATATGGTTGAAATTATCTCCATATTTTACATTATTAGTATTTATTTCAGCAGAAATATCAACCCAATTGGAAAAACAAGGTAAAACTCCGAGAGGCGCAACGGCTATTTCATTGTTGTCGCAAACGAACACTTCGATTGCTGGGCTATGTCGTCAGCGGCGTTTGGAGCTAGTCCTGCACTACCACAGACCGCATATCCGCAATTTAGAGAGGACTAAACACCGAGTGCTTACGACCTTTGCAGGATGCTCCGCAAGCTACGCTGTACCTGCCTTTGTCGTTCAGTCACTCCGTGTTCATTACGTCCTCTCCAATCCTATTTGTTAGAGTCGTTGCGCCACTCTTCGTTTGATTCAGCCCACGAGTCGAGACTGTGATAATCTGTCTCCTTTGTTGCCTACTTCTCACAGACTCGCCTTTTTGGAACTACACCGTTCCTTTATGCAATTTTTCAGGAAAACGTCCTTCTTTTTTTACAAAGAGA
>CAZPHL010000145.1:0-2751 GCA_964586465.1 uncultured Sangeribacter sp. | reverse complement strand
GATTTCTATCCAATATCCATCGGGATCTTCGATGAAGTAGATGCCCATGTCATGATTTTCGAAGCAGATGATACCTAATTGGCGATGATACTCTCTCAAAGTTTCGTAATCCTGACCGACAGCAATACGAAATGCAAGGTGCGTTTCATTTTCACCGAGTTCGTAGGCCTGAGGATGATCCTTCAGGCATGTGATCTCAAGACGGAACGGGGATACGCCGTCGGTCAGGTAAGTGAGCGTGAATGCTCCGTTTGGTCCGTCGATATGGCTGGCTTCCTTGAGTCCAAGAGCCTGTTCATAGAATTTTATACTGCGGTCGCGGTCAGCGACATTGATATTGTAATGATCAAAATGAAGTTTGAAATCCATGTTATAAGTTATAATAGGTTTAAATAAATTCTGAGTTAGCTTCGGTATGATCTTTTGTATATCTGCATTATTCAGAAGTCTCCAAATAGCCTATCAATTGGTCAGTCGAGATGTACCCTATGCTATCCTACAAATAATTAAGTCATAGAAGTCGGTCGGTTAATTACTGCTGGCCTCAGGCATTAATGAATCTATAGTGTTGCCGATGTTATTCCCTCTTAACTCACGTGCTAAGATTGTACCATCAGGACCAATCAAAAAAATCATTGGTATAGCATTAAAACCATAGAGTTTCATAGGCGTCTCTCCGGCATCAATAATTTGTGGCCAAGGATATTTGAGCTTCTCAAGGGCTGCCAGGGTGTCATCATGTTCATCCCAAATTGCTACACCAAGAATCATAAATCGTTCATCATCTTTGTATTTTTCATAGAGAGGTAGTAGATATTTGTTGGCCTCTTCTCTGCAAGGTCCACACCAGGAAGCCCAAAAATCAATAAGAACATATTTTCCCTTACCTAAATAATCTGACAACATCACCTCCTTGCCATCTGTTGTTTTAGCATTAAAATCTATAAATGGTTTCCCCGGTTGTGAATTACGTAGATTAGTGTACATGGTATTGAAATTGGTTGTCAGCCTCCGTTCTTTCAAATAAGATGACATTCTTGAGTAAATGTTATCCCATTCATCCGGTGTAAGTTGTAGACTACTTAACTGCATGACGGCAAATTCCCCAATACCATTAGGTTCGTTCTCAATCATTTGCACACATAACTCAAGAAAACGGGGACGGAGTTTATTTGATAAGTGTTTATGAATCTCACCCAATTCAGGTTGTTGAAATCCATGGCTTTGGAGTTCGCTACGGAATTTTTGTAATTCGTCCTTAATCTCTTGAGTTGCGGATATAGAATTCCTTAATTTTTGATTCAACAAAGAGCCCGAAGAGGGTGAATGTGTGGTGAAATCAACTATTGCCAGTGTGTCAAGCACACAATTTGAGAATAATCCACCATTTTCAATTCTTACGAGAGCCGGGCGCTCATAAGTACCTTTGAATAATACTTGTCCGTTAGTAACTAAAGCGGAGTCAATATTCATCTCTTTATCATAATCAAACATATACAGCATTTTACCCTCCATATTGTCAACAGCCCCTTTTACGGTATAGTCAACTGCAAAAATATAATTTACGGTAAAGAACCATATAAGTAAGATTGTTAACAGTCTTTTAATTTTCATCTTTTGTTTGTGTTGATGTGTAACGAACTATATTAAACCTCCATAAAAATTACCTTTATATGGTGTTATTTTCCGTTGATTCAAAATTGGTTGAATTGTATCCTTTCCCTCAGATTGTTTAGTCTCATCAGAAAGAGTTTCTTTATATGTATTATTTTATCAAAGAAATCCTTCCGATTGCTCAGCTCTTTTATTTGATTGTCATGTTCGGGAAGCCTATGATCAATCCGACTTTCAATATGCATTAATCGCTGATTGATACTATAACCTCTCAACAGATATTCCTTCAATACCTTATTGGCCCAATGACGGAATTACGTTGCATTTCTGCTGTTTATCCTATATCCTACCGATAATATGGCATCCAGGTTATAATACTTCGTAGTATAGCGTTGAGTGCCATCATTACCCATGTGTTCCAAAATGGAACATGTGCTCTTCTCCTCCAATTCACCGGATTTATAGATATTGGCAAGATGTTTTGTTATGGCTGGACGTTTCGTGCCGAACAAGTCAGCTATCTGTTGCTGGGTCAGCCATACAGTCTCATTCTCCAACCTAACTTCAAGCTTAATCGTTGAGTCAGGGTGGCAAAGTATTATCTCGTTGTCTTGCGATTCCGGCGCAAATGGTATAGGAGGATTCTCGTTCATGATACATGGGTGTAACCTCGTTTATGGTGCAAAAGTAACAAAAATAATTAATATATCCTCAATAACTATCAGCTAATCAGTCAAAACGATTCACAGTATTAACTTGGATATTACCAGTAATGTCAATGTAAGACGTAATTGCTTTGTAATCACTATGACCAGTCCATTTCATAATGACATTAGGGGGTATTCCTAAAGAAAGAGCCTTGCTGATAAAGATTTTTCTTACTATGTGGGTACAGAGAAGTTCATATTTTGAAGTTTGTTCCTAAATTCCCAATCACCGAAATAATTGGCGAGTCCGATGGCATAGACTTTGGCTGACGGACTGAGACCGAACATCATAGGGTCTGCATTAACGTCCATTTTCATGAAAGGTTCCTTCTATAGCAAAAACAGTAAAAAATAGGAAATTTGACAATAAAACAATTTACCTTTTTATACTTAAAGGTATAGTAAGATAGAGTGAAGAGAATCTATAAAT
>CAZPHL010000144.1:0-2757 GCA_964586465.1 uncultured Sangeribacter sp. | reverse complement strand
GCTTTGTAAGGTTCAGTTCGTTCCCCTTTTCGAGAGAAAACTCCTTCTGCACCGGGTATGCGATGAGTGTGGGGTTGCCTTCCTTGTCGGTGGCAAGCTGGAGCTTGAGGGGTAAGGTGATGACGGTGCCATTGTGTGCATTGATCGAGACCGACAACAATGGCGTGACTTCCCCGTCAAGTAGCTTCTGCTTAACGTCTTGCGGCAGCAGGTCCGCCTTTTCGCGGTCTATGCCGAGTTTAGCCAGCTTCTCATACGGGAGTGTTTCCTGCTGATTTTTGTTCGGGATTTCCATTTATGATTATTTGAGGTGATAAATTTGCGGTGTAACCGCTTGTCGGCCTCAAAATTATCCCCATATGATTGCTAAATTAGAAATTCCGAACAGTTTTGTTGCGTGTTGCATTGCCGTTTTAGCAACACTTCCTGCGTCAGCGCAGTTCCATACCATAACCAAGGATAGCCCCTTGACGGGAAATACCCGGATGGCAAACAGCTATTATGTTGAAAATAAGGAGAAAGCAAATGATTCATCCGAAGATTCGATGCTGACTTATGAAAATGACATGAATTTGGTGCCGGAGAGTGAAAATGCGCCACAGGCACCCTCTGTCACCGTTTTCGCCTCGCATGATGAAAGGGCGATTGGAAGGGATACGCTTCCGGAGCTGACAATACCGAACCTTATTGCCGAGATAAGGCGCAACAACATCAAGTATCCGAAAATAGTGCTGGCGCAGGCGATACTTGAGACTGGTTGGTTCCGTTCATCTGTCTGCCGTAACAAGCACAATTTGTTCGGCCTCACAAATCCCTGTACCGGCAAATACTATGAGTTCAACCACTGGACCGAATCAGTGGCCGCATACTATTCCAAAGTCCAGTACCGCTACAAGTCCGGCAATTATCTGTTATGGCTGAAGAAGATCGGCTATGCCGAGGATCCGGGGTATATACGTGCCATAATAAGGGTGCTGAAACAGCTTTAACCAAACTAACAGCAGGGAATCAGGGGTTTATTGAAGATTTTTTTGTAATTTTGCATTATGGATTCAAAGACACTTACACCCCTGCTTGATAAACTTGTTTCGCTTCCAAAGGAAACGGAATGGGTGGAGTTTAAACATAACTTTCATTCAGAAGAAGAAATAGGAGAAAGATTGTCGGCATTATCCAATAGTGCCTCTTTGTTGGGTAAGCCTTTCGGCTATCTTGTATTTGGAGTAGAAGACGAAACACATTCAATCCTTGGAACCTCATTTAGAGCAAAGCATCATAAAAAAGGTAATGAGGAACTTGAAATGTGGCTGCTTAACCGTCTTAATCCAAGAATAGACATTGAATGTTTTGAATTTGACTATCAAGACAAGAAAGACAGGCATATTTCCATGTATCGTATTCCGGCGTCTACGGATCGTCCTGTAACATTTCTAAATAAAGCCTATATACGTATTGGCACTCTTACGAAGCTACTTATGGGCTATCCAGACAAGGAGGCAAAACTATGGAAGAAAAACGGTTATAAATCTTTAGAGAAAACTATTATAAAGGAATGTACCAATCCTGCTGAAGTAATCAGACTCCTTAGTGCCGAGACATATTTTGATCGTATAAAGTTACCCATGCCTCAAACGACAGATGGTATCATTGAACGCTTCATTTCTGAAAGATTCGTTGTGCCTTCAATTACAGGATATGGGATTACAGAACTCGGTGCCATACTTCTGGCAAAAGATTTAAGGGATTTTGACAACCTTTATCGAAAGGCTGTTAGAGTAATCGTATATAAAGGGAAAAATAAAGTTGAGACGATCCGAGAACAGACCTTTGAACAGGGGTATGCTATATGCTTCCCAATGATGATAGATTGGGTAAATGGCCAGCTTCCTGCAAATGAAGAAATCGGCAGAGCGCTACGAGAAGATGTAAGGATGTATCCTGAGATAGCTATAAGAGAGATTTCGGCCAATATGATTATACATCAGGATTTTTCTGTACTTGGTTTTCCCATGATTGAAATATACTCTGATCGTGTGGAAATATCTTCACCCGGACAGCCTCTTATAAATCCTGATCGTTTTATTGACGAATATCAATCCAGAAATGAGGAGTTGGCTGACGTTATGCGTCGCATGGGCTTCTGTGAGGAAAAAGGGAGTGGTATGGATAAAGCTCTGGCCGCTATAGAAAAATACCAGTTACCTCCCATTAAATATAGGATATCCGATATTCGCACAACAATTATCTTGTCTGAGTACAAAACATGGTCAGAGATTTCAAAGGAAGAGCGTGTACAGGCGTGTTATCAGCATGCCTGCTTAAAGTATCTTTCAAATGAAATGCTTACCAACAAGTCTTTGCGCGAGAGACTTGGAGTGGATGAAAAGAATTATCCTGCTGTATCTCTAATTATCAAAGAAGCCCTATCTCAGGGCTTAATAAAGGTTGGAACGCCCGACGGAACGAACCGGCGGGACATCGCATATATTCCGAATTGGGGATAATTCATGTAATTTCATGTAATGAGATAAGTATGATTCCACTATATAGTCAACGTCAAAACACATATATACCTTATTTTCAAAGGAATTGACATTTGTGATTCATGTAGTGGTCATGTAACGGACATACATTCTCGCTCAATGAATCTTTCATAATTTGTTGGATTGGGAAAGTATTATTACCTTTGCATCCAGAAAGTGTACTTGGAATGCCCAGTTGCGCCCAACTGCACTCTAAAAAAGATCAAATCGAGTC
>CAZPHL010000143.1:0-2943 GCA_964586465.1 uncultured Sangeribacter sp. | reverse complement strand
AATTTACTCATTTCCTATGACATCGCTATAATCTGTATTGACTTTTTATGAGGGTAATTTTCCCTTTTCCAAATAATTTTCGTAATTTTGTCGCTATTCCACTCCCTGTCTTACTCATCAGGACCTTTGTGGTTATAACCTCTCTTCTGTTTACTATATTCGATATTATATTTACTATAATCGATATGACGTTTCCTATAATCGATATGAAAATATGAAAGCATACAACCGTCTTATAATGACTTTACTCATTTTTCTCGGAACTTACTGTATGGCTCCGGCACAACTCCGTTACGGTTTCCGGTTCGGAGGTGACTTTGCCAAAGCAACTCTCCATGATTCTTACACATTGGATAATGCAATCAGCTCAAATTTCCGGGATAAGCCTTACCTGATAAACCGCAGCGGATTCAGCGGGGGTCTCGTTCTTGAATACCAGTTTGAAAAATGTGGTTTCGCACCCGACATCGCCTTGCTCTACACGCGTTACAACACAAGTATAGCCGACCCCGGACAGTCTCCTCGCAGCTTCGGAAGAAATTTCTTGGAAATTCCTATCCATCTGAAATGGAAGTTCTGGATTCCTCAGACAAAAAACCTCTTCGCTCCTATGATCTACACCGGGCCATCCTTCATGTTCCGACTCGGCCATAAAGAGGTAATCTCTTATTATCCTCCTGTCTACACTGACCAGGATTCGTATCAGGATATACCCTTCACCTTCACACCAAGTACTCTCCCACTCTTTGCTACGCATATCTTTCAACCGGGCTGGGACGTAGGCATAGGTTTTGACGTGATAAATTTTATACAGATTTCCGCCGGCTACCGTTTCGGACTCGGAAATGCCGCACAATCACCCGAAAAAGTCACATTCCATACAAATGCCTGGAACGTGGCTGCCACCATCCTCTTTGATTTCTGAGAATCTTTTTCATCTCTCACCAAATCAATCCCCTTTTACGAACCCAAACGATTTTAATCCCTTTTTATGAATACAAACGATTTTATTAAAGCCCTCACTGACCTTGTTGAGGAATACATTTCTGCAGAAGAAGCCTATAGTGATGATGTACAACTCGAAATAAACACCACTACCTGGGATATGGACATCGCCGATCCGGAGAATGATCTCCCGAATTGCGATTATTATCCTATGATGGACCTCGTAAAAATGAGTGCCTCAAACCCCGGGCAATGGGAACCTGACCGCGATGCCATAGTCGACATAGCAGCTGAATATGTGTTTACAGACTAAGAACCGGAATAATTATACATTACGACCGATAAACATACAGAAACTCCGGACAATCAATCTTCTTGTCCGGAGTTTCTGTATATTCTAATCTATTATTAAAGAATAAAGGGTGAATATTTTATTTCTTGTGAGAGATAAATTCGGTAACCTTCTCTTTTACGTTTTCTATAACTTCTTTTCCTTTTTCGGTGGCAGCGAATTCCTGTACTTTCTCAACTACCTCTTTTACCTTACCATCTTTCATAAGATCGGCGGCCTTATCTTTCAGATCTTCAAACATAGCTTTTATAATTTTGGGGGTTAATGTAGAATCAAGGGTTTTAATGCCATTATAACATATATCTCAATCCAACGGTTCACTACAAAATTCATTTTTCAATTTTCCCATTAGCATCATATCCTCCCGGTGAACATAAATTACAGATATTGTCAATACTGCACGTAATGGCTTTATTTTTCCAACCCACCGGAGCTACTTTCAAATCCAAAGTTATGAAAAACAATTCTTTTTTACACTTTCAACAAATTAAAGATATTTTTCTTTAATTATCTCGTAAAAATTGCTTAATTTCGCATCATAAATCAAACTATACATACTCTAAGCAACTTAGCAATGGCAACAACTTTGGTTAAGACCTCTTTCGACTTCCCGGGACAGACCGCTGTATATCACGGTAAAGTGCGCGATGTCTACACAATCAACAATAACCTGATGGTAATGATCGCTACCGACCGCATATCGGCATTCGACGTAATTCTGCCTGAGGGTATCCCATATAAAGGTCAGGTGCTCAATCAGATCGCTGCATATTTTCTTGATGCTTCCGCCTCAATCGTACCCAACTGGAAGCTCGCAGTGCCTGATCCGATGGTTACAGTAGGTGTAAAGGCAGAGGCTTTTCCTGTCGAGATGATTATCCGCGGCTATCTTACGGGCAGCGCCTGGAGAGAATACAAGGCCGGTTGCCGTGAACTTTGCGGCGTCAAGCTTCCCGACGGGATGCGTGAGAACGAGAAATTCCCCGAGCCAATCATCACCCCTACCACAAAAGCGGCTGAAGGCCACGATGAGAATATCTCACGTGAAGAAATCATCGCACAAGGTCTTGTCAGTGAAGACCACTACAAGGTGATGGAGGAATATACACGCAAACTCTTCCAACTCGGTACCGAAATGGCCGCTGAAAAAGGTCTCATTCTTGTCGATACCAAGTATGAATTCGGTCTGCGTGACGGAAAGGTTATCCTCATCGATGAAATCCATACACCCGACTCTTCACGTTACTTCTATGCCGATGGTTACGAAGAACGTTTCGAGAAGGGAGAGCCCCAGCGTCAGCTCAGTAAGGAATTTGTGCGCCAATGGCTTATTGATAACGGATTTATGGGTAAAGAAGGACAGAAAGTACCTGAGATGACTCCCGAATTTATCGAAAGCGTATCGGAGCGCTACATAGAGCTTTATGAGCATGTCACAGGGCAGAAATTCATAAAGGCTGATGAAAACGATCTCACCTACCGTATCTACCGTAACGTTTCATCGTGCCTCCTCTCGCTTAAATAATACATAATACCCTTTTCCCTAACGCAGCTGCTACATAGTCTGCCGGCTGCCCAATCTTTTAACCGAATGGAAAAGATATATACAATGGTGGCGGAGCGACTCGGTCTCTCCGCCACTGCTG
>CAZPHL010000142.1:1364-3005 GCA_964586465.1 uncultured Sangeribacter sp. | reverse complement strand
GGAAGGTTCCGCAACCCAACGGAATTTCCATATACCGTCAAGACTCATCCAATAGTCTGAATTTTCCGGTAGCACTTTCCTCGCACTTTCCACATCGGCAAAATAATGGAAGGTAGCTCTCGGCTGTTCTTTATTGTAGGCTAAGGAATCAGGGGACTGCCATTCACCTCCCGACGGAGCTGTCGCCTCCCCATAATAGAACCCTTTTAGTAACGGAGCGCCAAAGGAAATTGCGGAAGCAAATAACAGAGAACACAGACTCAAGGAAATTCTTTTCATGATATTTCTTTTTTTGAATTACCCTTACGGGATTAAATCAGCGTTGCGGGATATCCACTTCCTGTTTACGGCCATCAATCAGATAGTCACGGAAATGATCCACAAGACGCCAGTAGAAATATTCATCCATGTTGCCGAATGAATGGCGTTGAGTAGGTAGCACAAGCAGTTCGAAACGTTTGTTGGCATTAATCAACGCTTCCGCTACTCGGATAGTATTACCCGGATGGACGTTATTGTCAATGTCACCGGTCACAAGCATCAGATGACCTTTAAGACGGGAAGCCAACTCAGGATTGGTAGCAATCTTGTAGACGAAAGTTGTGTCTCCATTCTCGGTCACCTTCTCTTTCACACCATGATGTGTCTCACTCCACCAGCGGTTATAGATTCTGTTGTCATGATTACCGGCGGCTGATACCGCGGCCTTGAAGAAATCGGGATATTGAAGTATGGCTGCTGTCGACATGAAACCGCCGCCTGAGTGACCGTGGATACCTACCCGGTTAATGTCGATATACTTATGTTGAGCCGCCAACTGTTCGATTGCGGCTTTCTGGTCAGCCAATCCGTAGTCGCGAAGATTACCGTAGCCATAGTTATGATACCATTTTGAACGGTCGGGATGACCACCGCGGTTACCGACTGTAATAACGATAAATCCGGCTTGTGCGAGACGGTCAGTACGTACACTCATACGGGTGAAGGGATAATTCGTAGCTTCAACCTGTGGACCCGGATAAACATAGTCAACGATGGGATATGATTTCTCGGGATCAAAGTCAAACGGTTTATACATCACACCATATAGATCAGTAATACCGTCTGCTGCTTTGACCTTGAATGTTTCGGGGAATTTGTAGCCGTTGGCCAACAATTGTGAAAAATCGGATCTTTCAAGATTCATCACTTTATTACCGGAAGTGTCATACAACCATGTCTCCGGTATGGTGTCAACTCTTGAGAAATTGTCAACAAAAAACTTTCCGGCATCATCTACTTGCGGGCTATGGAAATAGTCACCCTTGTCGAGTTGTTTAACCGGACCACCGTCAAGACTAACGGAATAAAGATGCTGATAGTAAGGATTCTCTTTCTGATTCTTACCCATTGCAGTGAAATATACCTTACGCGCTACCGGGTCAACATTAAGAATTCTGTGTACATGCCAGGGACCCTCTGTAAGACGGCGTTTCAGATTTCCCTCGCCATCATAGAGGTAAAGGTGTGCCCAACCGTCTCGCTCACTCCATTGGATAAGTTCATTAGGTTTATTACCCACTAATGCAAGAGGTCTAACCTCCTGGTAAGTGTTCATTCTCTCCTCAATCACGGGTACGATCGAATCCTGACCTAATGTAT
>CAZPHL010000142.1:0-1264 GCA_964586465.1 uncultured Sangeribacter sp. | reverse complement strand
TAAGTGTTCATTCTCTCCTCAATCACGGGTACGATCGAATCCTGACCTAATGTATAACTGCAAATGTCTATACGATGCAGGTCGCGACTGCTGCGGGTGACAAAGAACTTGTTGTTATCGCCCAGCCATACAGTTGGCACATCATACATCTGTCTCTGCTTGTGCTCCCTCGGCTTATAACCTAAAGAGAGAGTCTGATTCTTGAAACGGTCAGTCTTGATCTCTTTCTTGGAATTGTCGGAAAGATCAAATAGATAAAGGTGTTCTATCGGTGCCTCACTCTCCCCGGGCATCTGATATTTATATGTTTCCAGAGTTGGACGTGGTGACGCAAGAGAGTTTATGACCCAAAGTTCCTTTACCGGACGTTCGTCAGTGACATTAGCCACAAAATATTTTGAATCGGGTGAGAACGCTCCATACACACCTCTTCTCTTACCGTTGGTGAGTGTGTCTGTGTTAAGTGAATAATGAGGCTGTCCGTAACCGAAATCCTTTACACCGTCGGTTGTAATCTGAATTTCAGTGATTGTACTGTCATTCTCATTCTTTTTCAATTTAGCGTAATCCTCACCGCTCATACGGTAGAGATTGAAATCCTTGGCGTAGACCACAGTTTTTCCATCGGGTGAAACAGAAGCCCAGTCAAGTTCTTTGGTTTCTTTCTCCTTTCCTTCGAGATGAGTAAGTTTACCGTTACGGGAATCGTATGAGAAATAGAATTTCTCCTTTTCACCCTGTTTCGGCTTTTTCTCCTTACCGTCGGCATCCTTCGTAGGTTTTGCATCTTGAGAAGATGTAACTTCAAAAGTGAATGTGTATCCATCCGGTTGAACTTCGAGCTTTTCAATAGGCAAGTCGGCCTCATTGAGTGGGTCTTTGGTTATTACAGTAAGTTCTGAGGCAAGCTTGTGATTGTCAAACAGGGGAGTTTTCGATCTGCGTACCGGGTCGACTACATACCATTTTGTACCGTCGGAAGTTTTATAGGAATACCAGAACTTCTCTCCCGATTGAAACCAATGAGGATCAACAGATGTTGTGAAAAGCATGTTTCTCAGTTTTTTACCTGAAAATCGCTGTGCCAGTTCGAGAGGATTCTCTGAAACCTCATCCGCTAAAGCTGTCAATGGAGCGAGACAGGCAACGGTTAAAGAGGCAGCTGTGAGAAAAGTGAAAATCTTTTTCATGAAGATTATGTTTGGAAAATTTTTGTAAAAAACAAATTTTCTACAAAAGTAACCTTTTATCCCGAACAATGCAA
>CAZPHL010000141.1:0-3041 GCA_964586465.1 uncultured Sangeribacter sp. | reverse complement strand
TCACCGATGGGAATTTCTGGAAGATATATGACTTCGATTTTATCGAGGGACGCGCATTCACAGAGGAGGAATGTTTTGCCACCTCACCGTACATAGTGCTTACGGAAAGTCTTGCCCGAAGTCTGTTCGGCACAACCGATGTGGTGGGCAGACCTGTCGAGAACAATGGTCAGACCTATAACGTGATCGGTGTGGTAAAAGATGTAAATCCAATTCTCCAGAATACCTGGGCAGATGCTTATCTTCCCCTGAATCAAGAGCAGAGAGAGAAGGAGTCGTTTTTGTCCGGTAATCCGATAGCCGGTAATATTAAAGCGTTATTGTTATTTGAGGAGAACGCTGATGCTGACGCTGTTAAAAGAGAGGTGGAATCCCGCTACGCCACCATGAATTCAGAGCTTAAGAGTTCAAATGTGGAAATAGTATATTATGGCTCTCCTTACGATGCCGAGACTATGGGAGTGGGGGTATCAGGCGATAGCACACCTGATTTGAAAAAGGAACATCGTATGCGTTATCTGATTTATGCATTGCTGATTCTTCTTCCGGCCATCAATCTCAGCAGCATGATGCGTGGCCGCCTTCAGCACAGAATTTCAGAAATAGGGGTGCGCAGGGCATACGGAGCCAAACGTCTCAATATTGTAGCCCAGCTTCTTGGAGAGAATTTTGTCGTAACCATTATCGGTGGCCTGGTAGGATTATTATGCAGCTATCTCTTTATGCTCTTCCTGTCGGCAGATATATTTTCCATGGTCAAAGTGTGGTCGCCGAGTGCCCTGACCCTTCAAATGGCTACTCCGACTTTCGGTATGCTCTTTACGTGGGGTGCCTTTTTTATCGCTGTGGGGGCGTGTTTCGTGCTGAATATACTCACTGCCAGCGTGCCTGCATGGAGGGCGGCGTCAATTGAGCCGGCCGAAGCTTTATCCAAATCAAGAACCTAATAAATCCTCAGAACGATGAAACGTAATTTATTTGCACAGATGAAGAATGAGTGGCGAGACAATATGTGGCTCGTAATCGGTCTGACGATTGTAAGCATCGCCATCTGGTTTTTCAGTTCAGCTTTATTGAGCTTGCTACGTACATATTTTATACCGATTGGAGTTGATGTAGACGACGTTTATTTGGTAACAATAGGCCGCTTAGATAACAATGCTTCCAACTATGTTGATTTCGGAGATGAGACGGATCAAAAGAATAGTGATGATTTGCGTCAGCTCCTTTCCATGATACGTAATAATCCGAATGTGGAGGCAGCCGGTTTGTCAGCTAACGGGACACCCTATTCAGGAGGATACTGGGGTAATAGTCTCAAACTTGCCGGCCCTGAACCTGATACAATTGAATTTTCGGGTAATCAGCGAAGAATGAGTCCGGAACTGGTAAAAGTTCTACGTTTGAAGAGTCATACCGGAAAAGATCTTGACTATCTTCAAAAGAGCCTTGAAGCGCGGGAATATTTATTAGGACCGGATCCATACGTTGCAGAGAGAAAAAAGAGGGGTGAAGTATTTCACACTGCAGAGGAGCTTAACGGTAAAATGGTGTTTGATTATGACACTACCCGCACCGGTCGTGTCGCTGATGTTGTGGATTTGATACGTGTCAGCAGATTCCAGAACTTTGGAGGTGGAGCTTATATCATGCCGATTGATGAGGCCGGTAATCTTAATGTCTACTCTATTGAAACTATAGCGTTAAGGGTAAAACCCGGTAAGGGAGACAAGTTCCGTGATGAATTTAATTCGAATGCATCGAAGTTTGGTATTCGCAATACTTATCTTTATGATCTCAGGCTCCTTAAGGAAGAGGGCAAGATGTCTGAGAGAAATATGGTGCTTAAAGTAAGGCTTAACGCTATAGTCATAGGATTTCTGCTTCTTATCATTTTCCTCGGTTTGCTCGGCACATTCTGGTTCCGGATGCAGCAGAGAGTAAGTGAAATAGCCATCCGCAGGGTATGTGGAGCCTCACAAGCCGATGTTTTCAGACGCGTCTTGGGTGAAGGCATGATATTGTTGGCATTTGCGGCAGTGCTTACAGCCATAGCGGGGTGGTTGATAATCAAGAAAACAACCTTGATTGACGGTTTCACTACAGTAGAGCTGATATGTCTTGAGCTTGCGACAACAGTGTTAGTTGGAATAGGCATTGTTATAAGTATCCTCTACCCGGCTTGGCGAGCCACGAAGATTGAGCCGGCAGTAGCCGTAAGAGACGAATGATGGAGTTTCTCTCAGCAAGCTGTCGCAAATGATTAATAAAATAAGAGTTATTTATGAACTATCTGAAACAGATATATTATGAGATGCGTCATCACAAGATGATGACGTGGGTGTCGATCAGCGGCACTGCCCTGGCTATCTTCCTTGTGATGTCATTTATAATGGCTGACAGGATAAAGACCGTGGAGATGGCACCAGAAACCAACAGATCGCGTATCATGACAGGTATCAATTTCCATACAGAATCAATTTCTAATAACAATGCCGGTTCTACATGGGGTATAAATGCTGATCTGATCAAAAGGCTATATGGTAATCTGGATGGAGTAGAGGTTATCTCTTATATTCAGGCCTGGAACGATGTGGCTGATGTCAATGTGAAGGGAGGGGAGAGTTTTAGCCTCGAGCAGCTGAATGTAGACGAGAATTTCTGGAAAGTTTACGATTTCCGGTTTATAGACGGACGTCCTTTTAATGAGGGGGAACGTCGCTCGGAAGTGAAGGATATTGTAATCACCCGCTCTACGGCACGTCAGCTCTTCGGAGAGGAGAATGTGGCAGGACGAGAAGTCGAGATAGACATGATACCCTATAATATCGTGGGAGTGGTGGAAGATGTAAGTCCGTTGCTGGGCAACACCTTCGCCAAAATATACGGCATCTATAATATCGACGGAGATGAGGGGAATGACAGTCCATGGTTTGGCAATTCCGCAGCCCGTATTCTTTTGAAAGAGGGGAAAGATCCTCAGGATGTGAAGAAGCAGGTAGAGGGTCGTTACAAGCAACTCGCTTCTGAAGCTGAGAAAG
>CAZPHL010000140.1:0-3048 GCA_964586465.1 uncultured Sangeribacter sp. | reverse complement strand
TGCGGAGACCATAATTTAATGGAATCACCTGCGTTTTGGGTAGTTTGTGCGTTACCTGAGAATATGAACGTACAAACTGCAAATATAAGAAGTATTTGTTTCATGTGTCGAAATTTTACGCAAATTTACGAAAAATGTTGGGCACTCCATACAAGCGAGAATTTTGTTCCACAGTATTTAATTGGATTACCAACATTAAAATATTCTGTGACTGTTTGAGCATTTATACCCATGCAGTATAGGAGAGAGATTACTAAAGTAAATATTGCTTTCATCCTGACATACCTGTTAATGACCATGCAAAGATACGCATTTTCAGTAAGGAACACAAGTCAAAGGAATACTTCAAGGTGGTTGATGCGGAAGTCGCAGCGGGAGCTAACGCGGCAGCCCTCGACGGAGCGAGCCTGCATAAGGCAAAACATTCTTGTTGCTCTCCTTGCGTAATATGACATAAAACCGACTGTGGGACACCCTTTGCAATTTAAAAAAGTTTTTGAATGCCTAAATTTGACCACATTTGCCCATGTTTGAACCTCCTAACTTGCGCAAAACACGTAAGATGTATAAAAATTTCGAGCCTGACCCATGGAGCCAGACTCGATTTAAGCTATATTTATGAAGCTGATGGTCACCCGTAGATTAATTAGCCTTTTATCATTTAGCATATCCTACCGGATTATTCAACACTGGCAATGAAGTTTCCGGAAGAGAGAGCAACTGCTGGATACCGTTGACATCCATTGTCATTCTGGGTACCGTGGCAAGACCATTGCCTGTACAGAAAAGGTTTATGTTTTCACAGGCTATCCCAGCGTCTATCAGAGCACATGTAAGACCTGCCTTCGCGGTGTCTGAAACCAAGACTATTGAAGCCGGTGCCTCAATTACAAAATCCTGTTTGAATTGTGATGTTCCGGCAACAAGGTTTCGGTAGTCGCCCTCTGCCTTCTGAATCAAAGCATTTTCTTTGAAATCATAAAGATATACTCCAGTTGAATCAAACCAATAGGCATCTATCTCCTGAAAATTACGGGCTGTCGGGTTGGTCCTCATGCCACTTTCAACGCGATTTATTCCGCAAGTGGCCCACAACAGATCTGAAACAGTCTGCAGTGAGATAGTTTTGTCAGGATTGAACTCACGTTCCGAATGCCGTTCTGCCAAAGCCTGGTTAATTGGAAGACCTCCGTTCTTTTGCGGCGAAGGAAGCTCTATGTTTTGTGCGTGAATTGAGATAGCAGTAGCGATAACTGCAAACATCATCAATATTTTTCTATTCATTTTAATTTGGTTTTTATTTACATTCCAACTAAGACTCCGACTCGCAAAGGACGGGAGGCATCGGACCATGTTTCTCTTCCCATTCTTTCTTCTTCTTTTCTGCATAAGGATGGGTATGCCCATCTTTAAGACAAAAACCAAAAAATGGAGCTTCATAGGGATAGCCACACCATAAAGATAAAGAATCTATCCTTTCCAATTCTTCCTTTGTTAGATTGAAATACATATCATCGTACGGTTCAAATTTTTTCTCCTCTGTCATCATTCCTATGGATTTATATTTTAGTTACAAAAGTAATAAAAATCATATAGATTTCTAGCCTTGTGATGGTAATTTTATTTACATTTGGGCTTTTTTTGGTATAGTAAGAAAAAGAGATTTGTTATGAGAAAAGAGAAAATTAATATTGCAGTGTGTTTGATTCTGGGGTTGATTATCGCAGGATTATCCTCGGGGTGCCAGAAGACGAATGAAGAATACCTTGGAACAGTTAAAGGCGTCGAATTCACTAAAAAAAGAAAAATAGGAGACTATTGGGTCTATACCTGTCCCACTCCGAACGTTCATAAGGGCAAGAACAGTGTGGAAGGGATTATCCTGCATCATACCGCCTGTGCAAGTTGCCGCGACGCACTCAACATAATGACAGGGTCGCATCCGAAGGGTAAAGTAAGTTGTCATGTGGTTATCGACACGGATGGCACGCGGTATATTCTAGCTGAACCCGAAGCTATCACCTGGCACGCAGGTTTTTCAAGATTCAAGAATCGGAATAATTGCAATAAATTTACTGTAGGGATTGAGTTTCAGGGCAACACCTGCCAGTCTCCTCTTACTGATGCCCAAATCAAAAGTGCCATTGACTATTGCCGTCCAATAATGAAGAAATATAATCTAAAACCATCCGATATTGTCACGCATGAGATGATACGTAAAGCCTATCTCCAGACGCATCCACATTCAAAAACACCCTCAAAACCGGATATAACTCAAACGGAGTATAAAAGGTTTATTGACTCCATACAAAGTAATTCCGCCCGATAAAAGAGTTTGTGATTCTGTAGGAGATTATAATGCTACTGGCCATTAGAAGAATCTTCCCACCCCGCTTGTCATGCCACATTCAATAAGAAAATATGTTGATACAATAGATATTCTTATTACTTTTGCGTTGTAATTCACTTGCACAATACTTGGGCATTGAATTTGAGAATTGCAACTAATAGATTCCAATCAGTTGCAAAGGAAGCTCCCGACATCACTGCCGGGAGCTTCCTTTCTTGCATTAATAAATTTGTTTTCAAAATCTGTCCTTTTCGGAATTTGCGGCACCCCGACCTTTGAATCGAGAACGCGTTGCATTGAAGTTGTAACGTATTGTAAGAGACAAATCACGGGTATCGAAAATTTTATTGACACTTATGGCACTCAGAGCATCGTATGAGATTATTTGTTGACGGTAAGTGTTGAGAAATTGAGATTTGTCTCAATCACTTCTCCTAACACCCTCCTTGTATCTATGTCAAGTTGTTTCTTCACTATTGCATCTTTGTCTTTCTATTATAAAGACTGAACTTTGCTGAAATCGACGAAATTAAAGTGTTAAAAAATTAAAAATGCCGATGAAGTTTCCATACATCGACATTTATCTTGGGATTGGGTGTAAAATAACAGCTCTAATGACAACTCGGACGTTTTCAGTATGTCGGTATGTCGTATGGGCTATGTGAATAAATCATCCATTGTAAGCTCACTGTGAATTA
>CAZPHL010000139.1:0-3077 GCA_964586465.1 uncultured Sangeribacter sp. | reverse complement strand
GCGTGATGCTTTTCGTTGATATGACTTCGCTCGATCCGAGTTTCCTCTTTTGGTGCAATATGCCGCTTCGCGCTCGTATCCCTCGGCTTTCTTCAAATAGTACTGAGCCTCGCGACGGTAATTGTCCGCTTTCTTCTGATAGTATTCGGCTTCTTTGACATAGCGTTCAGCCTGCCGGCTGTTGTCTGCAAATAAAAGTTGTGCTGATATTGCACATAGAATCAGTGTCACAAAGAATCGTGCCATACTTATTTCAACGGGTTGAATGTTAATGGAGCACTCTCTTCTCCTAAAGCATTGTCAATTAAAGATTGCTCCCTCCTTTTAATTGCTCTGAATTCTCCTTCTTCATTCCAAGTGCTGAACTCTACGGATTTGACTTTGATTTTGCCCTTCTTATACTCGTATGAACTGACATACCCACTTCCGGTATTACAAGTGATACTGCCAACAGCACCTTCATTGATAAAGAAATCAGTATGTCCACCGTAATCAGAAAGAATCTTTCTCACTTTCCCATTCTCTGAAGTATAGACCCACAAATCTATATCTGCTTCACAGATGCCACACGTTACCCATAATTCAGGTTCTCCGTCACCAGTTATGTCATAAAGAAAATACTCGGCATGAACAAGGGGATCCCCAGAAGCATTCAGTGTATCCACAACACATATGAATGGGGCAAGACTGTCCGGCATTGCAATCGTCTCCTCTGTTGAATCCACTTCCTCCCTGGGTATCAGCGTATCAACTGAATCTGAATTGACTTGTTTCTTACGGGAGTTTTCAGAACAACCGATACAACTTAAGAGTAAAAATAAGTATATGGGAATTATGACTTTCATATAAACCTGTTATTTGTCCGTGAAAATAAAAGTTTCGCTCTCAGGTAATCTGGCGAGGATTGCCAGCCTTTCCATTTCCTCTGCATCAAAACCCATTCTGCCAGCTTCCGCTTCCGACACATAATGGTTGTAAAGGATGGTTGCTCCTTCTCTACTTAGCATCGCCTCTTTATCCGCTTTTTCAAGAAAATGGATGGCTTTTACTGTTTTCTCAGCGATTTTCACAGAATCCATATCTTCATGGTCTTCACGGAAAAATTTAACTGCTGTTGCATCGTAAAGATAAGGCAACTTATCGGCAGCATACACCAATATCCCATTTTTGTCTTCAAGAGAATCCGGAAACCAATTAATGGAATAGCACCCCAAAAGGGTAAACATCATTTTATCGGTACCGACTTCCGGATTCTTGATATTATAATCCACTATGGAGGCAAGGTTATCTTTATCTGTAACTTTAAGAAAACCCCTTATAACCTCTGCTTCGACATAACCTTGTTGGCGAAGAGTATCCAGAGTACCAAGAACCGACTCATTGTCTTTCCGCTCCAGATGCCCCATTAGTTTATATATCAGACTTATGATGTCGTTTGGATTCTCTGCAACCAGTTCTTCCGTTTTCTTATCAACATCCATGTCTGAAAGGGTATAGAATACCAATGTTTTAAAGATACTCCGCTCGGCTCCTTCTTTCCCATAGCGGTAGCAGTCACCAAGAGCCTCATACGCCCATGGTTCACCATATCTGGCTCGTTCAAGGAGATAAGGGATTGAGTCAAGCCAATTGGAGTTATACTCGTATATTTTCAGTCCATCGGGAACTGATACCTCAAAAGACTCGCCGTTTTCTGCATTGCGGATAGTCATTTTCTTGTCTGCAAAAGCTGAGAATACGGAAAGTAAAAGAAGAATTAAAGCGAAATGTCGGATTTTCATTTTTGAATGTTAGTTTAGGAGTTGGGAATAGAGGAGAAAAAGTATTCTCTATAGTAGTATACTATCTAACGTCATTGTCATCCTCAGCAAAATAATCATCAGCCATATCTTTGAGATTTGGTCGACATCTAGCCCCATGTCCTGTATTTTTGGCGAGTCGTCCAAATAGTCGATGTCGAGCTTTACCCTCCCGAGCAAACATTGCACTTGTACCTTCTGCATTAGCCGAAAATGACAATGTGTTAGTGATTGAGATGCTGGATGCGACTTTTTCCACATCTTGATTGGCTCCGATATATGTAAAAATCCACCCTTTTGCTTTCAGTGATTCAACAAGTGATTTGATGGCTTGCCCACTATACTCACGTGATGAATTCTCATATCCGTCCGTGATTATGGTTACAAGCACTACATCATCTTCTGCCACACTCTTACGGAGGGCATTAAGAGAATTGCCCATAGCATCATAAAGTGGCGTGCAGCACTCCGGGCAATAGTCTTTATTTGTGATTTCCTTCACTTTGGAGACCTCCACTTTGTCATAGATAGTCTTTACTGCATCCGAATTGAATGATACGAAAGTCACATAATGTTCCTGATCCTCATACTTTTTCTGAGCTGAACGGATCGTCTGGACTGTCTCATTAACACCGTCAATTGCCTGTTTCTCGATACTGCTCATAGAGCCGCTTTCATCGAGAATAATTAGATTGAATACTCGCTGTTTCATGTTAAAAATATTTGATTGTTATTTATTTGAGATTTATATGTCACTCAGATTAAAGTCCAATTGTGGAATGACGTTTATAATTTTTTCCGCAGCTTCAGGTCGGGATAAATATCTGAGAGTTTCCGCCGTTGTACCTTTGAAAATAATCATTGTGGATTTGTAGGGAGCCGGCAGTTTATATCCCGCTACCTCCAGCCATCGCTGCGTTTCATGGTCGGGCAAATGATTTGGAACGGGTCGGAACGTCAGCAATACATCCGTCAGGCACAATCCTTTGTCATGATTCCTAAACTCAGAATAGACCATCGGGAAATCCCCTTCTTCCGGGACAGATCGTTCAATCTTATATTGGAGATCATTTATCAATCGTTTAATCTGATATTGATAGTTATTAGTTATCATGAAGAAAGAAATATTTTTATGACAGTTTATAAATTTGACAATAAAGAGATGGAATTTCCGGGTGGAATGGAGATTGTCAAGGGCATTTATTCCACTTGACAATCCCGATACGTGTGTTTCCCAGAGGAGAGACGAGGAACTACATAGTAGTGATTTCACCACGG
>CAZPHL010000138.1:0-3216 GCA_964586465.1 uncultured Sangeribacter sp. | reverse complement strand
CGACTCGTCGGAGCGCCTCCGGGATACGTCGGTTATGAAGAGGGTGGTCAGCTTACAGAAGCTGTGCGTCGTAAACCTTACAGTGTAGTTCTCTTCGACGAGATAGAGAAGGCAAATCCCGACGTGTTCAATATTCTTCTTCAGGTGCTCGATGACGGCCGTCTTACCGATAATAAGGGACGTTTCATCAATTTCAAGAACACTATTATAATCATGACCTCTAATGAAGGTTCACCGATTATCCGTGAGAACTTCAAGGATATCGATTCCAAGACCGAACTTGAAAGAGAGGCGGTGATCAGCAAGACCAAAGAGGATGTACTCGACCTTCTGAAGATGAAGATCCGTCCTGAATTCCTTAACCGTATTGACGAGATAGTGATGTTTACACCTCTCAACAAGAAGGAGATTCAGGAAATCGTAGATATTCAGGTTAAGAGCGTGCAGAAAATGCTTGCATCTAATGGAGTATCGCTTCAGATTACCAAACCGGCTCTTGAACTTCTTGCAGAAGATGGATATGATCCTGAATTTGGTGCACGTCCTGTGAAGAGAACTATCCAGCGTATGGTGCTCAATCAGCTGTCAAAAGATATCTTGGCACAGAAGGTTGATCGTGATCATCCCATTATCATTGACCGTAAGGGAGATGAACTCGTATTCAAAAATTGAATACAAAAGAAATAATGAGAATTATGAAATAAATATTATAAATAAGGTGACGCAAAATTTTACGCCACCTTATTTTTTTTGCCAAAATCCGCATAAAATAAGGGTTTGAAGGCAATAATATGTTTTACAACACGTTTATAAAACATAAAAGGCTTGAATTTTGGGCTGTTTTCCGTAACCCAATTCAAGTGAATCGTGACAATTTCCGGAGGTAAGCAACCTCTTTTCGTGACAGCCCATGGGGTAAAACTATTAACTTTTGACTTGCAGGAGTGGCGCCCTGCTTCCCCATGATCAGAGATTATTAATGCCATCTGCGTGACAAGCGTTCGTGGGAATGCAGGAGGATGGCCAATGTGTAACGAAAACATGTAATTGTGAAAACTAAAAAATTATTTTTGTCATTAATCTTATCTGTATCAGTAGCCGCATTCCTCTCCTCGTCACTACCAAATGGAAGCCATACCCTTGCGATAGGGGAAGAAGCTCCAGCATTAACTCTCAATTCATCCGCTAATACGCTTGAATCATTGAAAGGACATTATTATGTCGTGAATTTCTGGTCAGCTTCCGATGCACAGTCTCGCATCAACAATCGAAATCTTGCTAAGACAAAGAAATTCAACGGCCGTGATGTGAAAGTAGTAAGTGTCAACATTGATTCTGATAAATCGCTTGCCCGGGAAATAGCCAAGGCAGACAAAATTGGTGATGATATAATATCACTTTCCGGAAGCGAATTGAGTTCAGACGTACTTTCCGATTATCAGGTGTCCACCGGGTGCAGATCTTTTCTTATCGATCCATACGGAAATCTCGAATCAATCATGTAATCTTCTCATCAGTATATATCTTTCATATTTAAATTCTTTTTAAGCACTCTGTATCTTTCATAGGTAAGAGTGCTTTTTTTTGTTAAGAATGGTTGATATAAAGAAAAAATATGGTTACCTTTGCAAGCAGTTTGACTTTTGGTGTGTTTTATATTTACTATTTAAAACTTACTCTCTCTCTTGAAGCAGACTCTCATTAGAATTGTCGCAACACAGGCGGAATTTTGAAAGAAGCATTATTAACCCAATTATAACGAAGAAGTATCATGAGTAAACCTTATGTATTAGGTGTCGATATAGGTGGCACCAACACAGTATTCGGCATAGTAGATGCACGTGGACATGTTATAGCAAGCGACTCCATCAAAACTCGTAAGCATGCAAATTTTGATGATTATGTTGAGGAACTCCATACAGGAGTAGAACGTCTTCTCAAGGCCAATGATGCCGAAGATAAGATATATGGCATAGGCATCGGTGCTCCAAACGGTAACTATTATACCGGAGAAATTCAGAATCCGCCAAACCTTCCCTGGGGACCGGTAATTCCATTGGCAGAGAAAGTCAGCAAAGCCTTCGGAGGTATTCCGGTGGGAGTGACCAATGATGCTAATGCGGCTGCGTTAGGAGAGATGACCTACGGTGCTGCCAGAGGTATGAAAGATTTTATCATGATTACTCTCGGAACAGGTGTCGGTAGTGGTATCGTGGTTAACGGTCAGTTGGTATACGGTCATGACGGTTTTGCAGGTGAGCTCGGTCATCTCATTGTAAAACGTAATAACGGTCGTGTATGTGGCTGCGGTCGTACAGGCTGTCTCGAGGCATATTGCAGCGCTACAGGTGTAGCACGTACAGCAAGAGAGTTCCTTGAGGTTCGTACGGAGCCTTCTACACTGCGTAATCTTCCTATTGAGGACATAACTTCAAAGGATGTATATGATGCAGCTGTAGCCGGTGATCAGCTGGCAAAAGATATATTTGAGTATACGGGCACTATCTTAGGTCAGGCATTTGCCGATATGGTAGCCTTCTCAAGTCCACAGGCTATTATCCTTTTCGGAGGTTTGGCAAAGAGTGGAGATCTTCTTATGCGTCCTCTTAAGGAGGCTTTTGAGAAAAATGTATTACCGATTTACAAGGGTAAGACAAAGATCATCCTATCCGAACTTAAAGAGAGTGATGCCGCCGTGCTTGGTGCTTCAGCTCTTGGTTGGGAAGCTAAATATCGTGCCGATGTTCCTTCATTCGACCGTTCGATGCCGGTACCTGAAGAGGAGAAATGAAAATAAAACAATACAGATAATCACAATCTATGAATATAAAAGAGAGGCTACCGACAAAGGGGTCTCTCTTTTTGCATCAGCAGGGGCATATGCTATTCTCTTGAAAATTAAATAGGCACTATGAACATCGGCTCGAAAGTAGCTGATTTTATACAAATTTACCAATCTCCTTATTTCGTCCATTATTTTGCCTTATATTATCCTGTGTGTGAGAAAAAATGATTAATTTTGCTTTTGGATTGATTTATGTTAATCCGAGACATTTTGGTAAAATAAGAAGCGTTATGCTCATCTTGTAATTGGAAACCTGAGAATCTTTCAATTGTGTGCAAGGATAGCATAGTGGTTCTCACGCTTATGCGTGGGTCTGCTACTGTTATATCTGTACACAAGGCTTTCTCAGGGCCTCCAATTCGATGTGGCAT
>CAZPHL010000137.1:0-3224 GCA_964586465.1 uncultured Sangeribacter sp. | reverse complement strand
TTACCGGTGACAGTGTTGATAACCCTGTATTTCTTCCCGGCAACTGGAAGAATCCTGCTACCGATCAGGAGGTGCCTTACAAGGAGATGCGTTGGCATGTGTTCAAGGAGATGGAGCCTGCTAAGATGCTCAACCGTGTGCGAAATGATGCTTTCATTTTCCTACGATATATCGGAGGAGAAGGGTCGGCACATAGTCGTGCTATGGAAGACACCGTTTTCCAGATAACCAACCCACGTCTCCTTTCTCGTGTAGTCGAGGGAATAGAGGAACTGACTCAAGACGATTCCGATATGAGAGCCTATGGATACTCACTGACTACTCAGCGAACTCCGCAGCCTGAACGCAATGATATACACGATATCATATCCCGCTTTCACCGCTTGAAAGCTGGGAATGGTCGTGACCGTAAGTCTCAGTCATTCTTTGTGTATGCCGACGAAATCCGGCAGAATAATTATGATCTCAGCTATAAGCGTTACCACGAGGTAGAGCGAGAGAGTGTAGAATATGACTCTCCTGAAACAATCATTGCAAGAATGAAAGAACGTCAGTCAAAGATTGACGCTGCTTTTGAAGAGTTTCAACGACTTCTTAATTTCTGATAATGATGTATACGCCTCCGTTCAAAATAACTTCACGGATGCTCAATCTTGTTGCTGAAATATCAGCCAAGATCGAGCGATACGCTATATTATTAGAGCGAGACACTGAATTACGCTTGCGCAAAGCCAATCGTATCAAGACAATTCATAGTTCACTTGCCATAGAAGGAAATGAACTTTCGGAAGAACAGGTGCGTGACATCATCAACGGTAAAAATGTTGTAGCACCTATGCGTGAAATCCAGGAAGTAAAGAACGCAATAGCTACCTACGACCTTTTCCCGAAACTTAATCCATTCGATGAAAAAGATTTGCTCCTTGCGCACAAAACTATGATGCAATCATTGGTTGACAATCCGGGACGCTGGCGCACAGGAGGTGTCGGAGTGTTTGGTGAAACAGGATGTGTGCACATGGCTCCTCCAGCCAATCGTGTTCCGTTCTTGATGGCTGACCTATTTGAATGGCTGAAAATGTCAGATGACCATCTTTTGATACGTTCTTGTGTTTTTCATTATGAATTTGAATTTATCCATCCGTTTATTGACGGTAATGGTCGAACCGGTCGATTATGGCAATCACTCATTCTCTCTCAGCTTCATCCTCTGTTTGTTCATCTACCTGTTGAGAATATGGTTTTCTCCAACCAGCAAGCCTATTATAATGCTATCACCTCTTCCACTGCTGTAGGTGAGTCAACACCGTTCATTGAGTTTATGCGTGGTGAAATCCTTGCTACTCTTACACGAGGAGAAGCAGATTCTGTAAATGGAACTGTTGAGTATGTTCCTATTAAAGTACAGGGCATTTTTCCTAATAATATTCCTAATATATTTCCTAATAACATTCGATCTACATATCCTCAAGTTGCTGAAGTGATTTGGCACATTGCTTCTCTTCTTAATAACACCCCGGGGGCAAGTGCTGATCAAATTGGCAAAGCTATTGGTCTTAGTGATAGGATGGTACGTAATCATATTTCTACTCTGCGTAAGCTTGGCATTATTGAACGCATAGGCAGTAATAAATCAGGCTACTGGAAAGTTAATAGAATTGGAGGAGAAGGAGGCAAGGTATGAAGGTTGATAAGAGTAAGTGGACTACAAATAGCATTAAGGAAGTCTGTACGATACAATGATAAAATATATGATTTAGCAAGGGGAGCGGCTCAAAAAAATCTTGATATGAAACGTTTTCCTTTGTTATAATTAAATATACCCCTATAACAGAGCAAGAATCAATAGCATCGGAGCTTAATGCTATGCAAGCGGTAATTGCCGGTTATCGGGAACAGATTGCCGATCTTGATGCTTTGGCTCAATCCATCTTCCTTAAGACATTCGGTGACCCTATCACTAACCCTAAGGGTTGGGAAATAAAACGGTTATACGAGGTTTGTGATTCTCAGCTTGGCAAAATGATAAATCAGCAAACACAGACAGTAGAGTTAAAGCCGTTCCTCTGTGCTGTAAATGTACTCGACAATGATTTCTATGTTGACGAAAAAAAAAATTTCGTATAAAGAATGACGAGGAAGAAAAATATCGAGTATTACCACTGGATTGCATGTATTCGACTTCTATTACTGAAGGAGACATGGATATACTAGAATAGCAGATTAGATTGATGAAGGAAGAATAAACTTTGATCAAAAATTATGTCAACGGTTTATGTAATATCGAGACGAAGCAAGACAACAGGCTAATATCGTGCGAAAATTCGCAGACTTTCAACTGACACATTGGTATGCTCGTATGGGTGTGGGCATACAACCTCATCTGCTTGTTAAAATCAGCAGGTGAGGTTCGTACACTTACTTTTTGGGATTCATCAAACTCTCTATCCTCATCCTTAGCCGTAACGCTGATTCCTTCTGTTTCAGCACCTCGGGATGGCTCTTGAGATAGAGCTCCATTCTCAGATAGGACTTGATGGCTATTTCCTTCATGAACACCTTGTCCTCCTTGGTCTTCTCCTGTTTCTGCATCCTCCGAAGTTCTTCCGGTCGGAACAGATTATAGTTCAGACAAAATCTCGTGGCTCTGGCCAATACTTCCGCCTTCTCCTCCGGACTCATCGCGCAGATCTCTTCCTTGGTGTATAATACTTTCATTGCGCTTTCTATTTACAATTTCATCTGCAATTATACTAAAATATTCATTCTCATCAAAATTTTCAAATATTATTCTATTTCTTCGCTCTTGAATTCTTCTTAAACTTCATATTAGTATCTGGGCATATTTTCCGCAATATTCAGGGCCTGACCCATATGTCTGCGCCATCGGAGGTCTTACAAACCCAAGGCGTAGACGCAGACGGAAAGTGCAGCGTCACTTTCCGTTCCTCCCGGACGCAGTAACTTTGCACGGAAAAACGCCACCTGCCGAGAGGGTGCAAGTCCAAAAGAAAGGGATCATAAATAAAAAATATTCACTGATGCACATAGGATGCACAGTTGGATAATAATTTTGTCGTCATAAATCTAAGTTAAACTAAATCCTATTGCGATGAAGAAATTAATTCTAATGATTGTCGGCATCTTGGCTTCCGCCGGGGTGCTGAAAGCACAAGAGCAGAGCAAAGGTTATCGTGGCTTTGCGGAAGTTGGCTATGGAATCG
>CAZPHL010000136.1:0-3278 GCA_964586465.1 uncultured Sangeribacter sp. | reverse complement strand
ATCCATTATAACAAGGATTAAGACGGCTTTTCGGGAGTTGAAAGGTCCATATCACTACCGCCACTACCTATCCATTAGATTACGTGAAGGAAAGAGAAAAAGAAAGCAAGCGGTTCACTTCGCAAAAATACCACCGTTTGAAAAGATTAAGGTAATATAATCTGATGAGAAAAAGCTCTCTGCATCAGGACTAATAACGTAGGCCTGATGCAGAGAGCCGAATTAGGGCAAATATGTTCACTTGGCGTCCCTGTTCACTTGGCGTCCCGACGCCTCCTGTTGATGATCGCTATATAAGCCGGGAAATCAGTGGAGTCATTTCCGGATGAACTCCACTCTGTCGAAATCAAGTTTCCGGATTTTGTATTCCTTCAGTGCCCGGATGGCCTCAACGGATAAACTGACAACCGCTGTGATTATAGCGATAATAACAGCATCTGAAAGGGCGAATGCTCCTGCTGTTGCTCCAAGTCCCAACAGACTTGCCCCACCGGTGAAAGGGGCGGCAGCCAGAAAGATTAGAGCGAGTCCGAACCCGACATTACGTCCCGTGCGCTTTTTCGCTTCGGCCTTTTCTATCTTTCTCAAGATATCCATGGCTTTCGGACCTTTCAGCATGATCTTTTGATCTTTTCTTTCGAGAGCACATTCGAGTTCTCTCTCAGTGTTAACTATTGTTGTCATGTTGTTTTGATTGTTTGTGTGTTTGTTCAAGTATTTCTATTTACTGTTTGTAGGGTTCTATTGTTCCTATGACAGCTCTTTCAGAGAAAGTAGCTGATAAATAGGGTCAACCTCTCAACAGATTTCGTTATCACCTTGATTACGGATAACTTAATAATTATTTGTATTTCACATCTTTCAGTACGGAGTTCACGAAATCCCTATCGTTGAGGTCGTACTCACTGTGGTTGGTACCGGTACGATAGTACTCTCTGAAAGCCTCAGCTCTTCCTTCATTGCGGGCGCAGTTCCATCCTGTGAGTGCTGCAATCTCATCATAATCGTTGAGATCGTGGTCGCTGTCGTTACGTCCTGTGCAACGATATTCGCTCCATGCTTCAGTTCTTGTTTTTTTCATAGTTTGGTGGTGTCATTCATTTTGACACTGCAAAATTATAAAGCTTTTCAGAGGTGGGCAAGAAATAAACAGCTTGAATTAGTACCTTCCTTTTCATGTACTAATACGAGCTGTCTATACTAATCCAAGTTTTAATAAATTTCTCTTAATCGTTGTAATGTTTCATCAGTTTCTTTATTTCATTTGCAATCTCTTCCCGGAACTGTGGAGGCGAGATGACCTCTAATTCAGATCCAAAGGTCAGAATCTTTCCTCTGAATTCCTTATTCTTATCAAAAGGATTTAGTAAGACATGAAGCGCAATCTCTCCGTATGTCCCGTCATCATGGTCTCCGAAGGGTTTTATCTCGGTCTGTGAACTGTGGAATGGTTTTGTTATGACAAGTTGGTGAACATAGTTTGAATGTGTTCTTATAACGACAGTTTCCAAAGCCGCTCCTTCATATCTTGCGATACCGATCAAATCATCAAACCAATCCTTATATAATAGCTTTGGAGCCTCTCTATATTCTCCTGTTACTGTCTCAAATGCCTTTATTCTATCTATAGCGAGATTATGCGGTATTGTTCCCTCTCTTCCTTTGAATCCACTGACATACCATCTTCCGTTGAACTCACGGAGATAATGAGGAGAAAGCCACACGGTCCGGCTTTCTCCATCAAACGGAGCATATTCTATCCTCAATAGGGTTTTATTTTTGATAGCTTCGTAAAGCAACGGAAGTTTCTCAATATTCTCAAGTTCCCGGGTATGACTCATCACAATGCCTTCCTTTCCACTCTCTTTTGACCAATGGATATCATGAAGAGCAATCGAATCCTTAAGGAAATGCAACAACCATTCTTCCGGGATGAATCCGGCTGAATCCCTACAGAAATCCAGATAAGCCGAAAGTCCTTTGGGAATGGAATCACGTATTAATCTCAGTGGATCAGGGTCCTCACCTACATATTGGTAAGTCATGTTCCTACGATTGCCTCTGACGATAATGAAATCCTCACCCAAAACTCTACGTATCTCGTTTACTACATATCCGACAGCTTTCTTCAAGGAGTTGTACAATCTATGTTCGGACAGACTAAGTTTAGGATCAAGAGGCTTACGGAGATACGCCTCCATAAAATCAGAGTAGGAACATTCGGTCCCGCTACGCAATATGTCATAAACCACATTTGCCAGCAAACGGTCTTCTCCCTCTCCTGCGAAGAAATTTGAGTTTCTCGTCGTTTTCATTACATTAGATTATTAACGCAATCATACTTTTCCTGAGTATTAATACTTGGCAACATCAATACCCGTAATGCTCAGGAATGTGGCTCTTAATCCTTATTCTAATGGATAGGTAGTTGCCTGATCGTCGAACTCAACAATCTGCTCGACTCTCTGTCTTAATCCTTATTTTAATGGATAGGTAGTGGCCAATGTTTTCCGGAGAATATGTGATTTGTGAGTAAAGTTACTTCAAAAATGGATATTTTACAAGAAGAGAGTCAAAAATATATGGTAAAAACAGAAAGATGGTAAAATAAAGGGAGAATGGTTTTGATTCTCGATTCTGAATTAGAAGTCAACTCACCTTCAATATCCCTTGAAGGGATTAGAAATGATATAGTAGCGCACCAGATAAGGTATCGCAAATTATATGATGAAGCAAATAATATTATATCGCAAATGCCAGGACTTCTTGATAATGTCAATTCATTTGCGAAAAAAGGTCATTTTGAACGTTTTGAAAGATAATCTAAGCTTGTCATTATCAATATCTTAAAATTTGGTCAAAAACTCCGAATTTCGCAAATGGTATAAAAATTCAAATTTTTCAAATCATTTGCCAAAATGCATAATCCTGATAATCATTGAAATCATTATAAAAAACCATAGAAAATCTTTGGATTGGAATATAAATAATGCTACATTTGCGAAACTTTTCATAGAAGGTATCTAATCAGTTGATTGTTCAAGTCTTATACTGGATCAATTCCAACTATGAAAATCGTAAAGTGCTGAAATTCAGAGTGGCCACTATCTATCCATTAGAATAAGGATTAAGACGAGATCCCTTTAGACAGTTCTTCCACTCCAGCAGCAGGCCACTACCTATCCATTAGAATAAGGATTAAGACAATAGGGATACTGCGCTGGTGAAGAATTGTTCACTCATGGCCACTATCTATCCATTAGAATAAGGATTAAGAC
>CAZPHL010000135.1:0-3324 GCA_964586465.1 uncultured Sangeribacter sp. | reverse complement strand
CGGCTTCGTGAAAGATTCCAGTCCTGTAGATTTTCAAGCCATTTACCAAAACGTCCGCTTCCCGTTGATGCAGGTTTCCATTTAATTTCACCATTGAGATCAATTAGACGGTCACGAGCGGCTGTAGTACGGATAAACCAACTGTCAAGAGGATAATACAAAACAGGTTTATCGGTTCTCCAGCAGTGTGGATAGTTATGAACATGTTTCTCGATTCTGAAAGCTTCTCCTGCTTTCTTCATTTCCATGCAGAGAACTATGTTCAGGTCTTCTGCTTTTTCAGCAGCCTTTTCGTCATATTTCCCATCGATTGTAAAACGAGGATCGTAGGCATTCTTAACCCAGTCGCCGGCATGACGCTTATATTCTTCGACATTTACACATTTCTTTACAAACTCAGGAGCAAGTTCATCAAGAGGATAATATTTACCGGTCAAGTCTACCATAGGCCGGGTTTCACCTCTCTTGTTTATCAAATAAAGCGGTGGAATTCCGGCAGCCTTGGCAACTTTAGCGTCATCGGCACCAAAAGTAGGAGCTATATGCACAATTCCTGTACCATCATCAGTTGTGACATAATCGCCCGGTATAACTCTAAACGCTTCATCACCTATCTCAACAAACTTATCGTTGCCACATTCAAAAATATTATCCGGATGAGCCTCGGCAAATTTCTTGACATAACCAGCACTCATGTCATCAAGCCTCTCCACAGGTTTAACCCATGGCATAAGCTGACGGTAATGTAAACCTACTAATTCAGATCCTTTCCATTTACCTACAATACGGTATGGAAGGAGCTTTTCTCCCGGTTTAAAGGAATCCATCTCCGCCTCCGAGCCTTCTTTCTTGAAATATGAGCTCACAAGCACCTCAGCCATAACAACTGTGATCTTTTCGCCGGTATAGGGATTAAATGTGCGGATAGCTACGTAATCAAATGAAGGTCCGACACAGAGAGCTGTATTTGAAGGTAAAGTCCACGGTGTTGTGGTCCATGCCATAAAGCACGGTTCGCCCCAACCTGTCATCTCCTCTTTGGGTTCCGTAATCTTAAACAGTGCAGTCGCTGTGGTGTCTTTTACATCGCGGTAACAACCCGGTTGATTTAACTCATGAGTACTCAGGCCGGTTCCCGCAGCCGGTGAATATGGTTGAATAGTATAACCTTTGTATAGATAGCCTTTCTTATATAATTCTCCCAATAGCCACCATATACTTTCAATATATTTGTTGTCGTATGTAATATAAGGATGATCAAGATCAACCCAATAACCCATCTTATGTGTCAGGTCGGTCCATTCCTTCGTATATTTCATCACTTCACGACGACAGGCGGCATTATATTCATCCACTGAAATCTTCTTACCTATATCTTCTTTTGTGATGCCCAGACTCTTTTCCACTCCGAGCTCCACAGGCAGACCATGAGTATCCCATCCTGCTTTTCTCTTGACATGGAAACCTTTCATCGTCTTATAACGGCATACTATATCTTTGATAGTGCGCGCCATGACATGATGGATGCCCGGCATACCGTTAGCCGAAGGAGGTCCTTCATAAAATACAAAAGTGGGACAACCTTCACGCTCTTTCATAGAAGACTCGAAGAGAGAATGTTCATCCCATACCTTTAGCATCTCTCTGTTGATATCTGAAAGATTAAGCTGTTTGCTATACTCCTTAAATTTTTTACTCATTTTGATATTGTTGGGAAGATTTTCAGTTTTTTCTCATTTTATTTCCTTTGGCGCCTTTAACGCCTCCTTTAAGACCGCCACCCATCGCAAATATATTTGCATCGTATGTAAATGTCTTACGATCCGACTCTCTCTTACGTTTGAGGGCCAGTTCTACAAGTTTGTCCATCAGCTGTGGGAAACTTATTCCCGTTTCCTCCCATAAATAATATGAGAGACTTCCGGGTATGGTATTGATCTCATTTACGTAAATCTTATTGTCTTTCCTGTCTACCATGACATCTACTCTGCTGACTCCGTGACAAGACAGTACTCTGAAAGTTTCTCCTGCAATCTCACGAATCGATTCACTCATGTCTGTGGGAATATCTGCCGGAATGCGTTTCTCACTTGCCTGCATACCAGCTTTGGCTCCCCCACCATATTTCTCATCGTATGAGAGGAAATCTCCTTTGGAAATCGGTTCCTCACATACACTGCTCCGGTGATCATCAGCATCTCCGAGCACCGAACAGTTGATCTCCATCATATCCTCTATCATGTGTTCAACAATGATGCGCTGAGAAAATTGTTCGGCCGTGTTTACCTTATCAATAAGACTGCGGCGATCAACAGCTTTACCGATTCCGACACTCGATCCAAGATTTGCCGGTTTTACAATTACAGGATAACCAAGTTTCTTTTCTATTTTTTCAATTATGTCTTCTTGTTTGGTGCCCCATTCTTTGTCGGTAAACCAGACATAATCTACTACAGGTATGCCCTCAGCTCGGAGAATCATTTTCATTGTGATTTTATCCATGCCGTTGGCACTCGACAAAGTGTCGCAACCTGCAAAAGGTATACCGATAGTTTCCAGTAAGCCTTCGAACATTCCATCTTCACCATGGGAACCGTGAAGAACCGGAATCGCTACATGCAACTCCTCATACACGGGATTTTTTTTGTTGAAAAATCCTCCTCCGGGATTTGCTCGATAAAGTTTGAAATCACCGTATTCAGGTCGCATATACACTTCCTCACATTTCTCCTCGAGACTCTTCATATCTTTGTAATTGGTGATATCAAGAAGTTCCGGGCCTGTAAACCAACGACCCTGTTTGGAAATGTATATGGGTACGATATTATATTTTGAATGGTCAAAGGCATTGATAGCCTGTAATGCTGAAATGACTGAAATCTCATGTTCCACCGACCGTCCGCCGAAGAACACAGCTACGTTAGTCTTCATATTAACTTTTTTCTTCTTTTGGGGTGTCACCTCGAGAATATCTGGATTGTTATCGGATGACCTTTTATTTTAATTTGCAAAATTAACATAACGACTTGGAAAAAACAAATTTTATCTTTTCTTCTTACTCCTTATCCTTTTACGCTATCTTTTATCCTTGTCACCGGAAATCTCTTCTTTCTGCGACGGCCAGGGGAAATTAGCGGGATTAAGCGTCACATGAACCGATTTTTCCTGAAGTCTTACTCCTATATACTCTGATAATTTCTGTTTTTCTGCATTGCTGAGTCCTGAAGGCGCATTGACAAAAACCATATTCAATGTGTCGATTTGTTCTATTGAGCCAACTGTTGAAGCCACAATTCGTGAAAGAGCTATATCCTTGATTGTCGG
>CAZPHL010000134.1:0-3365 GCA_964586465.1 uncultured Sangeribacter sp. | reverse complement strand
TTATTTTTATATAGGGTCACTGTTTACCTCTTCAAAAAATGTGGTATAAAGTATTATTATGGGAGCGGCTACATGGTTGGGTGACTGGGAATTCCGTCGTCAACTGCTCAATACAACCGATAAGGCCGGAAAGACAGTTTACGGTAAAGACAGTCGTCACTATAAGCTGGCAGAGTTTATGCTGACCGGAGAGGCCATAACATTGGCTATGCGTACGAATGTAAAAAGAGGTGTCTTGAACCGGGTTAAAAGTAGGGTTAGATGTAAAGGGATAAAGATTTTTTTTAGGAATAATGGATAATTCAAGAAAAATTTTTAACTTTGTAATTAAGTTGCTTCTGAATATTTAAGTAAACTGAATATTTAAGTAAAAGGAATGCAACCCGAAAAACAGGGGATAAAACCGGCTGTTAATAATCCATAATCTCTGAACCTCAAGCACCATGGCAGATATCCAGGCGATTCATGAAGCGTTGAAATATAATTTCGGCTTTGACAAATTTAAAGGCAACCAGCAGGAAATCATCAGCAGTCTACTTGACGGAGATGATGTTTTTGTGCTGATGCCCACCGGAGGAGGCAAGTCATTATGCTATCAGCTTCCTGCGTTGATGTCGGAAGGGACCGCTATTGTTATATCACCGCTTATCGCCTTGATGAAAAATCAGGTTGATGCCATGCGCAATTATGGTGAGGATGACGGCATAGCTCATTTTCTCAACTCCTCATTGAACAAAGCTATGATCGACCGGGTAAAGAAGGATGTGATGGATGGTAGGACCAAGTTGCTTTATGTTGCCCCCGAGTCTTTTACGAAAGAGGAAAACATGTCCTTCATGCGAAACATGAACATTTCTTTTTATGCTGTCGATGAAGCTCATTGCATATCGGAATGGGGTCATGATTTCCGTCCCGAATACCGTAGGATAAGGACCATCATCAATGAGGTTAAACCACGGCCTCTGATCGCGCTTACAGCTACGGCTACTCCTAAGGTGCAGCATGATATACAGAAGAATTTGGGAATGCTCGATGCCAAGGTGTATAAAAGCAGTTTTAACCGAGCCAACTTGTTTTATGAGGTGAGGGCTAAGACAAAAGATGTAGACAGAGATATCATCCGCTTCATAAAAGGGAATGAGGGTAAGTCGGGCATTATCTATTGTCTGAGCCGTAAAAGGGTAGAGGAGTTGGCTGAGACCTTGCGGCTCAACGACATAAGGGCATTGCCGTATCATGCCGGAATGGATTCAGCCACACGTTCGAGCAATCAGGATGCTTTCCTGCATGAAAATGTGGATGTGATAGTGGCCACTATAGCTTTCGGAATGGGTATAGATAAGCCGGATGTTAGGTATGTCATTCATTACGACATCCCTAAGAGCCTGGAAGGATACTATCAAGAGACGGGCCGCGCCGGCAGAGATGGAGGAGAAGGGAGATGCATAACGTATTATACAAATAAAGATCTTCAGAAACTTGACAAGCTGATGCAGAGCAAGACCGCGACTGAACAGGAGATAGGGCGCCATCTTCTGGAAGAGACAGCGAGTTATGCAGAATCATCGGTGTGTCGTAGAAAAATACTTTTACATTATTTCGGTGAGCAATATGACGCCGATAATTGCGGCAATTGCGACAATTGTATAAATCCAAAAAAACAAGTGGAAGCAAAAGAAGAACTTTGTGCCGTCATTGAGACGGTAATAGCACTTAAAGAGAAGTTTAATCCTGACTATCTGGTGAATGTGATGATCGGACGAGCAACCGATGAGGTGAAGATGCATCATCACGATGAAATTGAAGAATTCGGCTGTCTTCAGGGAGCCGATGAGAAAATGCTTGGCAGTGTGATAAAACAGGGTACAATAGCAGGATATCTTGAGAAAGATGTTGAGAATTATGGTATAATCCGTCTCACACCCAAAGGTAAGAAATTCCTGAAACGGCCTACATCTTTCAAGATTGTTGAAGATAATGATTTCTCGGACGTTGAGATTGAACCACAGTTCAAAGGAGGAGCGTCATGTGCCGCCGATCCGGTGCTTTATTCAATGCTGAAGGATCTTCGGAAGAAGATGGCCAAGAAAAGTGATCTGCCGCCATACGTCATATTCCAGGATCCGAGTCTTGAAGCTATGGCTACCACTTACCCTATAACTTTGGATGAGCTGGCCAACATACCGGGAGTCGGAGCCGGTAAAGCAAAAAGATATGGTAAGGAATTTGTCGACCTGATCAAGTTACATGTGGATGAGAATGAGATAGAACGCCCCGAGGATATCCGGGTGAGATCGGTAGCCAACAAGAGCAAATTGAAGATATCTATTATCCACAGTATCGACAGAAAAATAGATCTTGAGGAACTTGCCGAAAGCAAAGGTCTGGAATTTAACGAACTTATCGATGAACTTGAGGCTATTGTAGAAGCCGGAACTAAAATCAACATAGACTATTTTCTCAACGAGATCATGGATGAGGATCATGAACTCGATATAATTGACTTTTTCAAAGAGAGTCAGGAGGATGATCTTGAGGGAGCCATTCAAGAGCTTGGAGATGAATTTACGGAAGAGGAGATACGTCTTGTGAGAGTAAAGTTCCTTTCTGAAATGGGTAACTGAGCCTTATTCTGCATAATCTTCTGCTTAGAATGTAAAGATGCTTTCGAGGATGTACATTGTTTCTTTCCTATGCATAATGCTCTCAGGCGGTTGCCTTATGCAGGGATGTGGAAAGTCGGATGGCTCTCCTGAATATGACGATGTGCTCCTCAGCATGGGAGATTCGGTGCTAACCTTGAATGATGTGGTGAGTCGTATTCCGGTTGGTATATCGTCTACAGATAGTGCCGCCATATTCGAGCGTATTGTCGATAACTGGATCGAGGGTATGGTTCTAACCGATATGGCAAAAGAAAAATTGCCTGATCTCCCGGAGATAGAACAAAGGGTCAACGACTATCGCAACCGACTGATAGTAATGTCTTATCTTGAGAAAATGCGTAATAATGCAGGGCAAAAAGTGCATGACGACAGTATCAGGAATTTCTATGAGAAGTATCATAAGGAGATGTTGTCGGAACAACCTTTGGTAAAAGGCATACTCTTAAAATTTCCGGAATCGGTGAATGAATTGGGAGAGATAAGGAGATGTGTCTTTACGGCAGATAGCAAATCGCTTGATGAGCTTGAGAGAAGATGGGCCACCGATGCTCTCCAGTATGAATATTTCGAGAATACCTGGGTAGACTGGCAGAAGATTGCTGAACAGATACCGTATAGGTTTTTTGATCCGGATGCTTTTGTGACATCCACAAGAAATTTTGAAACTTCGAGTGGGGGATCAGTCTATCTGCTTCATAT
>CAZPHL010000133.1:0-3525 GCA_964586465.1 uncultured Sangeribacter sp. | reverse complement strand
GACGTGGTGATTCTTGACATGAATTTCAAACGCAATCAAAGCAGCGGAGAGGAAGGTTTTCAATGGCTCAAATACATATTCAAGAAATGTCCTGACACAGTAGTTCTTCTAATCACGGCATATGTAAATACTGAGATCGTGGTCAGAGGGATTAAAGCCGGGGCAACTGATTTCATTCCCAAGCCTTGGGACAATGCTAAGCTCGTAGGCATAGTCAAAAGTGCCGTAAAGTTGCGATTGTCGCGTCGCAATCCCGTAACTCAAAATAGTACTGTCTCCATCCCTACGTTAATCGGAGAATACCCGCCGATTCAATTGCTGAGAAAACAAATTGAAAAAATTGGAGCGACGGAAGCGAATGTTTTAATTACAGGTGAGAATGGAACAGGAAAAGATGTAGTAGCACATCTTCTCCATCATTTTTCACCACGTCGCAACAAGCCCTTGGTGTCAATAGATTTAGGTTCGGTACCCGAGCAACTTTTTGAAAGTGAATTGTTTGGTTATGAGAAGGGTGCTTTCACAGATGCAAAGATGGCGAAAGAAGGTCGTATCGAAACGGCAAACGGAGGCACAGTTTTTCTCGACGAAATCGGTAATTTAACTCAAACAACGCAACAAAAACTCCTTACCACCATTGAAAGACGCCAACTTACCCGGCTAGGGGCCAAGAAACCTAACCAATTAGACGTGCGTATTGTTACGGCAACTAACGCCGATCTCCCCCAAATGGTAGCAGACGGGAGATTTCGACAGGATCTGCTTTACCGTATCAATACATTTGAGCTTAATATACCTCCGCTCCGGGAGCGAGGGAATGACATTATTCTTTTGGCTGAATACTTTGTAAACAAGATTGGAGAGAGATACCATATTGACAATAACATAATTGACAATAGAGCAAAGTCGAAATTACTTAGTCATGACTGGCCCGGGAATGTGCGCGAACTTCAACATGTTATGGAGCGCGCCATGATATTGGCTTCAGAAAGAATCATAACTTCGGACGCCATAGAATTCCCAAGAAGCATCAAGTCAAAAGATGTTTCAGGAATACTTAATCTTGAATCGCTTGAGAAAAAGGCAATAATGACAGCCATAGACCACGCAAACGGCAATCTTTCAAATGCAGCTTCACTGCTTGGAATATCACGCTATGCATTATATCGTAAAATAGAGAAATATCGATTATGATGGAATGGTTCTCCCGAAAATCAATCGAAAGGGTAAAGCGAATGCTCAGAACGCTCCGGAGTAATGATTTAACTCTTCGGATTCCTGAAGAGAATCTTCGGGGAGCAGAAAGAGAACTCGCAGAAGAAATAAACGACTTAATAAACGATTTACGCACAAAGCTGCATAGACAAGAGAGAAGTCGCGGACAATTGGAGGCGTTGATAAATACGATAGATTCGGCACTAATAGTGGCTGATGATGATGGTGAGATCCATTTTATGAATCATAAAGCCGTGCACGGATTATGTGGCTTCCGTATCAACAATTTGTCCTCTTTAGATACACTTAATAATGGCTTGTCCCAAATCTTGCTCTCTTTAGTTCCTGGTCAATCAAAATTGGTTGCTATTAATAAAGATGGCAAGGAGACGCAGCTTAAAATTTCGATGGTTAGATATTGTGTTGATGGGCATAACACATTGCTTTTTTCAATTGAAAATGTGAATCAACTTATGCTCCAGAACGAGATTGAAGCTCAACGCAAACTCATAAGTGTCCTCACTCACGAAATAATGAATTCACTCTCGCCGATTATATCTCTTTCCGAAATGGTGTACGAATCTGTTACTGATGCAGAAGAAGATATAAGAGGTGCTTTGAATGTAATAAAACATCGTAGTGCAGGTTTGTTGTCATTCGTCGAAAACTATCGCAAACTCGCACGTCTGGCACCACCCAAATATAATTGGACCAAAATTGGAGAGCTGTTTGAGGATTTACGCCAAATCTTTAACACTCCATACATTCGATATGAGATAGAGGATCCAAACTTAGTTCTGAGAATTGACCGTCACCAAATGGAGCAGGTGCTTATCAACATTATACAAAACGCGGTCGAAGCTTGTAATTCAAATCCCCTTATTATTGTTTCTACTAAAGTTCATTATCCCTCCAACAAATTCATTATCTCAGTGTCCGATAATGGTACAGGAATTAGTGAAGAAGCCAAAGAAAGAATATTCGTACCGTTTTATACTACCAAGCCCGACGGGTCCGGGATAGGGTTGAGCCTTTCCAGACAAGTTGTAATTATGCATGGTGGTATTCTATATTTGGATTCATCAGATGATTCAGGATCAAAATTTATAATATCCTTGCCTTGTGTATTTAAGACGTGATGTTATATTTTTGAATATTAACTATTCCAGAGTAATCCGGTAACCGCTTGTTAGTCTGCTCTACTGACAGTCAGATTGAGTTTCATTAGAGGTGTGACAGATTCATAAGATATTCAAAAATACGAACGATAAATCAGCCATAGATGATGTCGTTAAGGTGGAGAATCAAGTCTTCGTAGGCATCGGAGGTTGCATCAAGATGAGTACCGTCAATCAGTTGCAACTCCGAATCGAAAAGAGAGGCGCAATGACCGTCCGAGACCATCCATGCCCCTACATCAGCAGGATTAATCTGAGGAACCGAGAGTATATTAAGATGCGGAGTGGCAAGATTAAGGGCAGAAAATGCGTCAGCATTGATCTTATTGGCACGATAGGCTAACATCATGATATTGAATCCCCACATTCCCGGCTGCGAGATCAGGAATAAGTACACGCTTATCCGAGATATAGGCAATCTTTTGCAGAGTGAGCTGATCCTTATCCACCACTCCCTTATTAGATATCACAAGCCTGTTACCAAGTAGACTTATATGAAACGAGCCGTTGGAATAATGGATTTCAGAATCGGGACGCACAAAATACTTCAATCCATTATCAGAAAGAATTGATTCTGACCGGAACCTGAAAGGAGTCTGGATACCGGAATTCTTGAAATACGTACGCACACAACACATCTTGTAAATCCACCTCATCATGGCAAGTACCTTCATGATGGTGCTCTTGCCACTCCCGGATTCACCAATAAACACATTAAATCGCTTAATCTTGGGCAATTCCACCTCCTCCAAGGGTCCGAATCTACGTATTACAAGACTTTCCTCCTTCATTGCTGCGCTATTAGAAGATATCACTCACCTGCACAGCGGGCCTCCATCGCGTTTTTAAACCACTATTGCACTGAGTCAGGTTCGAAAATATACAAAAAAAGCTCTGAAAAAATTCAGAGCTTGCGGAGAGAGAGGGAATATAACCTATATAGTCATAAATAATCAAATCACATCAAAATGTCCTTATAATAAGTTATTTACAAAATATAGTTAAAATAAAATATTTTGAAAAATCCTTGCACATCTCAAAAATTGGGTGTAATTTTGGGTGTAGAATCTAAGACATCCCAATATGAATCTGAAACGAAATATCACCTTTCAGCTTGAATCCCGTAAGAAGG
>CAZPHL010000132.1:0-3592 GCA_964586465.1 uncultured Sangeribacter sp. | reverse complement strand
AGCGGCAACGTATGGCTTGACCCGCGTTACACCTCACCCTATAAGTTCTACCAGTTCTGGCTTAACGTCAGCGATGCCGACGCCGAGAAATATCTCAAGATCTTCACCGCTCTGAGCAAAGAAGAGATCGATGCCCTCATAGAGGAGCACGCTAAAGATCCCGGTCAGCGCCCAATGCAGAAACGTCTCGCAAAAGAGGTAACCACGATGGTGCACAGCGAGGAGGATTACAACGCCGCTGTCGAGGCCAGTCAGATTCTTTTCAGCAACAAAGCCGAAGAGGCTCTGCGTCATCTCGATGAGAAGACATTGCTCGACGTGTTTGAAGGAGTGCCGACATTCACTGTAAGCAAAGCTGAATTTGAGGCCGGCATACCACTTCTCGATCTGCTCGCCACCAAGACCTCAGCCTTCGCCTCCAAAGGGGAGGCACGCAAGATGACCCAGCAGGGTGGCGTGAGCATCAACAAGAAGAAAGTGAGCGATCCGAACGCTGTCATCACAGCCGAGGAACTTCTTAACGGCAAATATCTGCTTGCCCAGCGCGGTAAGAAAAACTATTACCTCATAATCGCGGAATAACTTTTTGGTTGACAAGAATCCTCTTCAGTTGAAAAATCACCGGTAGCGGAATAACGAAGTTCAACCGATTTCATCATATAAATTTGCTCTGTCTTACCCATAATGAGTGAGACAGAGCAAATTTTTTATTTATCCGGCTATGATTTTCCGGATATAATAATTACAACAGACTTATTGGGTTATGAGCAAAGTTATTTATTTCAGAAGCAGGAGCAGTGTGGGCGAGTATTCGTGTACAAACGGTGAGATAGATTCAGCAGCAAACACACGGCTGCGTGTCATTTATCCTACCGGTGGTTCTACCGATCCGGATGCAACCGGTGGCAACGGATCCGCGGAAGAAAGTTTCGACAGGATAATAGACACAACGGAAATCACCGATAAGCTCAACACCCTTTCGGAGGAGCTACAGCCTATAGTGGAATTTTCGCTCACACCCGGAGTTGTAGCAGGGTGGCATAATCATCCTGACAACCATCCGTCGATGACAGTGACCGCACCCAAAACACAAGATGCCGAAGGTTGGGCGACACGTGCGGCCTATCTGCTTGAGAAATTTGAGAAAGAGACCAAGCGACAACATCTGTTTACGGAGCCCGTGTTGGCCCTCTGTGCATTACGTCTGAACGACGGACGGCACATACTCCCCTCCTCTCCCGTATTGCTTCTACCCAATACGTCTGCCCCAACAGTGGAGGGTTCTGACAATTTCGCTCTCGAGTCGATGACGATGACCATCCCCGTAAAAGCGTCACGGCTCCGTTGCCGGATAAGCGTAGCGGGTAGTTTCTCAGACTGGAGCAGCCGAATTGCACATATCAGACAGAGGGGTGGCACAGGTCAGATAACCGGTATCAGCATATTCCTCTCTTCTCCTATTCCTCTTTATCACCATGACGAGGGACTGTTACCTGTGCACCGTGGATCGGCAGGACAGAGCAGCGGTGCGGGTTTTCCGCAGAGTTGGGTAACAAGTTCATTGACAGACAGTGAATTCACGTCACGGCTATTGATGACGACTACCTTCCGGCCGGTGTCAGAAATTCCTCTCGACTCACTTACCACTTATGCCCGGGAGGAGGACAACGCGACAGAGACAACGGGGTTTTTCGATGTGGAGTTTAATATTCCTGACTTTACCGATGATATCAAAGGGAATGAGACGGTTCAGGGTATTTCCGCCTATATTCCTGACTTTCTTCAGCATCATGCTGTCACGGCCATGACCGGTTGCAGGATTTCGGGACGCACCACCCTGTGTGACCTCACCTTCACGTTGGCAGCTCCCCCACCGTTGGCCACGATGATACAATGTGAAGAGGAGGGATCACTTTCATCGGTTGCTCAGATATCGCTTTCATCAGACATTGTGGACGAGGCAACCGATGTGACATCAGTTGTAATAGGTTCAGAAATTGAATTCCACAAATCGTGTGGTGTTTTACATTCATCATGTTACAGCAGTAATGAACCGAAGGTTAGACTTACCGAATCGTGTTTTCCGAAATGGCTGTTCATACCTGATCCGAATGCACGGCAACTGACACTTATGACCTCAGAGGCCATTTATATTGTACCCTTGAAGCGACATCCGGTGCTCAACGGTGCATATTACTGGTGTGGGTCAACAGGCTATAAGGATCTGATCTCGACGGGCGTCAGGAAACTTGGCAGCACCGTGGGGCGCCTTACTGTTCTAAATGATAATGTCGCTGAGCCGGAAACGGATGTTATGCCAAGAGTCAATGGAATCACGGAGGGAGGAGAGTCTGTGAAGCGCGATTCCTATCGTTTGGCAAATGCCGTATGGCGTTCGGAGAAAGACTGTGAACTACTGTTCCCGGACCGGCTGCTATTGCTTCCCGATGTCGGTAGAGTGATTGCGCTATGCCGTGCTTTCCGTGCGTCGGGACTTGTAGCCACCACTTCTCCTACCGCCTATCTTTTCACCACTCACGGGATTTACCTGCTCAAAGAGATGGATAACGGTGAGTTGCGCGATGCGGGACTTATCGCAAACTACATACTCGCCTCCGCGGAATCGCTTAAGGTGCTTGGTAAGTCGATAGAATTCACAACCTCATCGGGTGAGAGGATGTCGATTTCCGGTACGTCGGTAAAGCTTTTGTCAGGTAATTCTATTGAGGATAGTGATGCAAAGTTTCTTTCAAGGGCTGCTATTGGGGACAGCGATGCAAACATAACCGGTGTGTCAAATGAGGGTAGCGTTTCCGGAAGAACGGATGAGGCAATTGTGGGGAATATCACCGGAAGCAGTACACTTGGGACAATGTCAAAAAGCGTGTTAGTAGTGATTGAGCCGGAGAACCGGGAGGAAAAGGTAGAGATAGTGACGAGGGCGTTGAAGCTCAAATCGCTGATACCCTCTTTGGATTCCATCAGGAAAGCATTGCTAAGTCTCAGTTCAGTCAAAGATTTCATGGCAGGTAATGGGTATGCTGATTGTGTGGTTGGCAATAGCTCCACTAATTTCTTGATCGGTAATGGGTATTCTAATTTTACAGTTGGAAATAGTTATGCTAAAGGAGTTTGCAACCCTTTACCGGTACTTTCGCCCATAGAGCGACTGGAATTAGCCGAGCAAATAATGTGGAATATCGAATTGGAAGGAGCCTTTCAACGCATTGGGTTGGAATTGAAGTTATATGGCAGCGATGATTTGGTGAATTGGCGACTGATCGCTCAAAGCGACCGACCGTATTTGCGTGGCCTCCTGACACCGGGACTGCGTTTCGGACGGCTCGTCATCAGCGGTTATTTGACAGGCACTCTTGAAGCCATCCGAATCACCTCCCGCTGACTTCTGTTTGAAGAAACACGGATAGTGTCTCACTGAATTCTGCCAAAACGCTATTTTTGCTGAGATGACCTTATGACTTATAGGGTTATCTCCGCATTTACGATTTAGGGATAAGACTAAATTTACGATTTAGAGATAAGTCTAAAATCAATATTGAAAACTCATGAAAACTATTTTTGATTTTTATAG
>CAZPHL010000131.1:0-3712 GCA_964586465.1 uncultured Sangeribacter sp. | reverse complement strand
TCAAGCACATACACATTATCTTTATCAGTAGGGGCAATTCCCTGAGATAAAATCAACTTTATATATTCAACAGGTTTGGGAAAGTCAAAATATTCTTTCCCATCATATAATTCTCTTAGCTCACGAGTTCCTTGAGAACTATACGTAGTCTCTAAAATTGAAGATAAACCGGTATATTCGCTCTCTAAGTCTCTCATGAATTTTTTACGACGAGGCCGTCCAGTAGAATCTTTTGGAAAGATAACTTCATTGGATTTAATAAGTTCTTGCATCCGCTTAGGCTCATATCTCCATCCTGTTGGTGGACACGCGTATGTAATGCCAGTATTAGGATCTGTTAGCTCATAATGCAAGTTTGGTCGTTGAGATTCTGTCGCTAAGCCTACCATATTATCACTCATCCAAGGTCCTCGTGGATCATTGTCAGGATTGGAGTATTTGGTTTTGTCAGACTCTTTGCCAATTATTCTGCCATATTCTTTCCTACCATAGCATAAAAGATAATCATGGTCTTTGGACGCACCATTTTTAGTGCGACTGTCAACCATTTGCCTCTTCTTCCATATGAAAGAACAAATCATATTTTCCTCACCAAAAATATCATCGCATAGGAGTTTGAGGTTGCTTTGCTCATTGTCATCAATTGAGATGAAGATAACACCATCTTTAGAGAGTAAATCACGAGCAAGAAGCAAGCGCGGGAGCATAAACATCAACCAAGCTGAGTGCGTAGCTGAGCCTCGTTTGGTTAAATCCAGTACACGCTCTGCTTTCTCCTGAGAAATGCTTAATTTTTCGGCAAGTTCCGATGCTGTAAAATTAAATGAGTCGTTATAAACGAAACCATCTGACCCGGTATTGTATGGCGGATCGATGTAGATACACTTAATCTGCCCTGAATACGACTTCAAGAGGTGCTTGAGTGCATCAAGGTTATCTCCGCTGATATAAATATTTTTACTGTCTTTATTCTCAGGCAAATTGTTATGAGCTTCATCCGGCACAACCACAGTAGTAGTATCAAGTGAGGCAAGCAATCGGGCGTAGTTTTTGCCGAGGAATCGAAGTTCGTATCCTTCGTCAGTTACATTTACTTTATCCTTAAGATATTCTTGAAATCTGACAATATCAAAACTCCCGTCAGACTTAAAACAAGCGGGAAAATGTTCTCTTAGCACCTCAATTTCATTGGCACCAGGAGTAACAGAATTATTTTTGTTAAGTGTATCTTTTATCATCAGAATTCAATTTTAGTATTAAGAAGATCATCAACATTGACTTCTAAAAGCCGAGAAATTTTAACAAGAGTGGGCAAATCTGGTTGTGAGCTATTAGTACACCACTTTGAAACTGTTGATGGATTTACATTTAGCTGTTCACATAGCCATTTATTTGTCCTTTTCTTCTCTGCTAAAACTACTTTTAATCGGTTTATATCAGTTTCCATGTCGATAAAATTTGTTACACTTCTGCAAATTTAGTGAAATTTCTTCACATATCAATCATCCGAAGAAGGTTTTATCATAAAACTCCGACAAGAGGATCTATTCTTGTCGGATTTACAGGATAAAATGACCACTTATTTGTCTTCGTAGAGGCGTTTAAGGCGGTCGAGTGAATTGGAGTGTATGAGAGAGTCTCGGTATGCGAGGTCTTGCTGCCAGCGTCCGGTTTTCCATTCGCGGTATTTCTTGGGGTAGTTCTCGCGATAGAATTGCCCGAAAGAGATTGCCTCTGTGTTTTCCTGATACCAACGGTCAAGTTGGTTAATACGCTGTTCGTACTGGTGTTTTTTGTCTGATGCGGAGTTGCACATCATAATGCTTCCCATAAGGCAGATACCGACGAATGCCCCGAGGCTTAAGACTAAAGGGAGGTGGAGTTTGATCAGATTCTTCAACCGAAGGAAATTGCTATCAAGGCGGTTGCGGTCTTCATCGCAGAGACGGACCTCAATTCTCGTCGGTACCGATTGAACTGAGGTTTCAACCCTGTCACATGCTTCTTCAAACTTTCGCGTTGCCTGGTTCATCGCTGATTCAAACCTCTTCGTGTTAGCGAAGTCTTTAATCGAACCGTCATCGTCAAGGAAGATTTCAAACAGTGCGCCGGCAAGCTCTTCCTGATTCTTAATAGTAGTTTCTTCTCGATTCACGGCTGTTTCGAACCGTTCAATCGCGGCAGTCAAGGCGGTAATATCTTTCTTATTGATGGTTTCCGGAACATCTTCGGATGATGGCACATTATCAAATGGATTACTCATAATTGGTTGTTGTTAAGATGTTTTTGGCTTGCTTGACTTCATCGGCTATGAAGCGTATTGCCTCCAAAGCCCATCGGTCGGATTCTTTTGTAGTGTTCAGGTGGTGTGCAATCTGATTAAGATTGTTCTGCTCACCAATGAGATCGCGGATCCATTGTAGCGTCTGAGGTGAATGGTCGGGGATTTTGCGGCGCATAACAATGAGTCGGCAGAGAAGGCTTAGTTTCAAGCCACGTTCTTTTGCCTTTGTCTCCAGAGTCTTACGTTCTTGTGGTGTGAGACGGAAGGTGATACGTTCCGTCAGGTTCTCTTCCGGATTGTTTGATTTTCGTTTGCCCCGGAGGGCAGAGGGGTTGTGTTTCATCTGAATATTATTTTAGATTTTGAATCCGTTGTTTCTTCTCCATTCCTCATCAAGGTCATCACGGCTTTTGCCATCTCGGATCTCATACTCTGCATTGCGGGAACTTCCTGATGGAGTATCCCTAATATTCGCGGTTCTTGAACCTCCAGATTTTGGCTTTAAGGGAGAAGATTGAGCCGGACTGTTCTGAATTGGAGTTGTAGTAACTTTGGAAACTTGTGAGTGTGACGTTCCGGTTAGGGTGAGATTTACAGGTGGGATAATACTCATATCAATGCCAAGATCCTTTTGCAGACTGTAGGAATGCTCTTTGCCATTGTCGTCAGTCATCCTGACACACAATCCTTTTTTCGGATCTGTGAATAAGGTAAGCCCATCAGCTGCGAGCGCCCCGATAAAATCAGAGGAACCCTTAGCCGCTTTCTCAATAAGGTACTTGAGTTTTGCCTTTCGCTTCTGAGCTTCCTCGACTGTACGTTTACGGCGTATCTTCTCATCTATCTGAGACTGAGACGTCGATGGCTTATGCTGACGAGTTGTCTTTGCCTTCTGACGTTTGCCCTCTGCCTCCTGATGAGCCTTCTCTCGCTCGGCTGCTTTTGGCGGCGCCTCCAGATCATACTTCATCGCAATACAAGCTGCCGCCCGGTTAGCATTCTTGTTGATGAACTTATCGCTAAACCGCTTGCCGTTAATATCGGTAGTGCGGATCACGATGTGGTAATGCTCATTGTCGGTGTTGTCATGACGAGCCACGATAAAAGGACACTCCGAAGTGTCATTACCTCGCTCTGCCAACTCATCGAGGAAATCACGAATGATAGTCCTTACCTTGTCGCGTCCGTTATCAGGCATTGACCGAAGAAGAGCTGTTTCAGCCGGTGTAAAGGAGATGATGATTGTGTAGCATTGCGACTTGTAATCGTTGGCAGTGGCTGTCCAATCCTGAGCCTGTTCCTCCGGTGAAGCGTACAAATCGGTGAAGTTTCCGAACAAGATACCACCGTCCTTTTCCCGGTTTTGAGCATAACTCAGGCTATGGGAAATGTCTGACGATTTTCCAACTCTCGCGTTCATTTCATGAC
>CAZPHL010000130.1:0-3880 GCA_964586465.1 uncultured Sangeribacter sp. | reverse complement strand
GCTGCTAACGTTAGCACTTCCGGATACTTTTTCGTCAGCACTGCTGATACAGACACTTCCGGCTTTGATTGTCTCGGCATTGTTGGCACCGGGGTTTTCGGTGACTTGGACTGTGAGTTTGCCGGGTTGGGTTCGTTTGACTTCGATGTCTATGTCGGAACCAAAGGCTTTTATGTTGCGGAGGGTGATGTGATCCCATTCTTCGGGGAGGCGAGGGGTGAGTGTGAAGGAACGTAAGCCTGTTGGTCGTATACCGAAAAGACCTTCCGTGATGATACGGGCGTAAAGACCGCTTTCTGCCGATAGATGGCGTTGACTCCCTTCCGGCCATGCCTCTATGGCATAAGGTACGTGTTCTCCCAACAGACGTGTTGCAGAGTAATCATGTAAGAAATCAGTGGCTCGTTTTGTTTCCCCTACCGTGTAGGCACCCCTCAATGCATAGAGAGTGGCGCGATCCCAGAAAGTACTGTCACCCTCTTCCGTAAGAAGTCCGTTGTCAGTCCATAGTCGCGGAGAGAAGAGTGCATCGAGGGTTGAGGAAGCACGGTCATCTATGCCCATCGTGAGAGGAATACAGATCCATGCCCTCAGTTTGTCGTTGCCTTCATAATAAGCGTATGTATCGAATCCACTTACATTTGCTCCGAAGTAGTTTTCAATATCTTTACGCAATTTGGTTGCTTGTGAGAGATAACGTTTCCAGTCTTTCTTTCCTAAATCACGTCCAAGATACGCTGCGGAAATAAGAGCATCGTAATATAGCGAAGAGGTACAAAGATTAGCTTCACCCGATTCAAATCGGTTTTCCAATTCATCGGTATCTGACATCACCACTCCCTTGTCGTTAAGATTACGACGGCAATATTCAAGACACCACTCTATAAGTGGCCATAACTCAAGGGCCTCTGCCTTGCTCCCTTTGGCGAGGGCATATCTTGAGGCTCCATACGCTATCATCGCAGCATCACCACGGTCGCCGGCACCATTCCAGATGTCGAGCCCTTCAGCTATGATTGAACTGGGTATCGGTTTCCATTCATCATTCATGAAACGGGCGAAGTGACTGAAGGAATTCAAGGCCGACTTATTACCGTAGTCATAACCGATGAACGGAAAAAACGGATTGACATATTCTGCCTGATCATTAGCCCAGATGGCCGCATAATATGATTCTCCACCCGGTCCGTGCATAGGTCCACCCTGAGTGTCGTAGATACTCTCACATGCCCTGATTTTTGAAAAGGCAAACATACGGTCAATGATAGAATCGGGGGTTTCCAGCACAAGTGAATCCATCCAGCTATTGACGAGTTGCTGCCGTTGTTGTTTTTCTTGCTGCACATTTGCAGTGATGGGTTCCTCTCCCTTCCTGATGGCTGATATCATGGCTGAGAATTTCAGCGTGTCACCCGGTAGGATGGTGTGATAGCCGGCATTATCGACCGTACCATTTATTATGTAAGATCCTGTGACACCGTCATTCGGATCTGTGACAGAGGTCATTCGTGAGTCAGCAATCTCCACTTTCATCGGGCGATTCCCCTTGTTGACAATAGCATAGGTCTCTAAAAGTGCGGGGAGATCGGTTGATGGAAAATAAGAACTTATTATCTCATAGCTTCCATAACGTCCTTTATCGGCTTCACTTCTCACCGTGAGGATACCCTTTAAGGTTATATCTCTTACTTTTGAATCAGAAACTGAACGCCCGTTGACGGTGACTCCATCAAGCGGATTCCAATCATATCGGCGCATGAGACTTGCGTGAGTATTGTTGGGAACAGTGCGCAGCATAGGCCACACAAGACTTTTATTGAGGCTTAGGGTAGTGTCGGCATTGACGCCATAACGTAGTACAGTCGACACCCTCTTTCCACTCATTTCCACATGATCTGAATGGGGAAGTGTTCCATCTGCAATAGTCCATTTTATAGATCCGTCAGGAATAGTGTGCCATCTTGAGTTGGCGTAGATATTGGCAATATTCCATATCAGACTGAGTAGGATCAGTGTTGTTTTTATTTTCATGATACGTCAGATTAATCGTTATTATGAGCGAGAATAATGCGGCAGCGTGTACGGTATTGCGATGGAGTCTCGCCGGTGCATACGCGATACCATCTTGTGAAGAAGGTAGGAGAGGGGAAATTAAGAGAATAAGCTATTTCCTTAATGCTCATGTTAGAATTACGCATCAGTCTTTTAGCTTCAGCTGCCACCGCTGTGTTTATCCAATAGAGAGGTGTGTAGCCCGAAATCGCTTTGATGGTAGTGGAGAAATAACGTGGCGTAAGGTTCTGTAGTCCGGCATAATGCGAGACTTTGCGATGGGTCAGGTAGTCACGGGAGAGATCGGCATGAAACGCCATCATGATTGATTCTTTTGTGTCGCTGTTCTTTGTCTCTGTCTGGGTGACATTCAGATAAGAATCCAACACCAGATACGCCAGGGCATTTATCAGATTGTCGGTCATCATCTCCGAAAGAGGACTTTTCTCGATAAACTGACTTCGCTGCTCAATCAGGTTCAAGAGAGAAAGCAGAGCTGCCATGTCACTGTCAGAAGGATGGGTGAGAGGATGCAGGATAACAAACTGCATATTGGCTGTCAGATGCACAGGCGTGATGGCGGAGAAGACAAATTCCAGATCAACCATACAGAGTATGCCTTTGAAATCCTGACTTAAAGAGCTTAAAACCAGATTAGAGAAAGGGACGATGATCAACATGTCGCCTGTTGCCATATCGTATTGTTTTGCACCGATTGTAAAACCCGCATGGCCTGACAGACAGAGAAGCACACCACTTTGGTGGTCTGTAAAGTGCGTCAGGATCTCAAATCCATCGGGACCATCTATGCGTGCGACGAGCGGTATGACCTTCATAATATGCAAAAATAATATTTTCTTCCCTTTTTTTGACCCTAAGTTAGAAAAAATGATTATTAAAGAGTACAAATAGTACATTTAAAAGCCTCATTTTAAAAAACTGATTGACTCACATTGAAGTTATTAATAACATTATAATTAAGTTAAAACACAATAAAAACATAATTCTTTGACACAATGATGAAAATACATGACGATTCCGGCATAATACAAATCTATCATCTTTACAGACAATCAGACCGTGATATGCATGTAGAAACTCTCTAAATTTGCATGTTATTTCATCTGTCTAAGAGTACTTCCAACCACTATGACTATATATTTTAACCAATGAGATATTCTTCATTACTCCTGACTGTGGCGACACTGGGCGCCATGTTAACTTCCTGTGGATTCAAGAAGGAAAAATCCACCGTTGTATCACCTGTAAAGGTTGACGTAATTGCCGCCGCCGGAGGCATAGAATCGGGCTCACGCCAATATTCCGGTACTGTAGAAAGTGGCGATGGGGCTGATATGAGTTTCACCATTGCCGGAACACTGAAAGGCCTCTATGTCGAGCCGGGACAGAAAGTTAAGAAGGGTCAGCTCTTGGCAGAGGTGGATGCTGCAAGTCTTCAGAATGCCAATCAAGTGGCTGAGGCAACTTTGGCTCAGGCCCAGGATGCCTACAATCGCCTCAAGAAGCTTCATGATGCCAATGCATTGCCCGATATTCAATGGGTGGACGTCCAAAGTAAACTGCGCCAGGCTCAGAATGCCGCTGAGATAGCACGCCGTGCCGTGGGTGACGCCCGTATCTATTCTCCTATCAACGGTATTGTCTCTGAGAAACTTGCTGATGTAGGTCAGACAGTGGCTCCGGCCGTGCCGGTGGTCAGGATAGTTTCAATCGGAGATGTAAAAGTAAATATATCAGTGCCTGAAGCTGAGATCGGTGCTATGAAACCGGGTGTCAAAGCTACTGTGACTGCAGACGCAGTGGAGAC
>CAZPHL010000129.1:0-3965 GCA_964586465.1 uncultured Sangeribacter sp. | reverse complement strand
ATTTGTTCTCTTCTTTAGGAGTGTTGTCCTGAAGTTTGAAAGAGAGTGGCAGATTAAACCAGGAAGCTACCGCCTTACCGTTAACTTTACCCGGAATCCATTTCGGCATACCGGAAACTATTCGGAGAGCCTCTTTATCGATTGACGGTGACACACCTTTTATAATCTGTGCGTCGCTGACAGTGCCGTCTGCTCCGATGACGAACTTGACGATTACACGACCCTGCTCATTAGCCTTGTATGCCTCCTCCGGATATCTCATATTTTGGGTAAGGTATTGCATCAGAGCTCCTTGTCCGCCGGGGAATTCAGCAGTCTGCTCGACAGACTTATAAATTTCCTTATCATCTCCGGCCGAAGTCTCAAGGTTGGAAGTTTGGGACGCACCCGCCTCCTGAGCGGATGACACTGAGGGAGCGTTGACAGCAAACGACTCAAGCACACCGGCCACTGCGGGAATAGCTGTTACCGCACACCCGGCTGCGAGAGCGGGCACCAGCAAAAGCGCTCCTAAACGGCGCTTGGCAGAAGTTTTTTTCTTGTACATCATAGTTACACGTTTTTTAAGTTTACTGTGATTAAGGCTGTTGGCGAGCGACTGGAACCGGGAGCCGACAGCCTTTTTTATTAATAACATCTGATATTGTCTTAAATCTATGCCTGAACTGAGCACAGCTTCATCTGCCTGATACTCATGTAAAGCTTTCAATTCCTCCCTAAGACTCCACGCAGCGGGATTATACCATTGCAGGCAGAGTACAATCTGTGCCACCACTAAATCGGCCCAATGAGACAACCGCAGATGGGCACATTCGTGCAACAGAATCATGTTGCCCGCCTCCTTATAATCTGAGCGACTCATAATCACTGATCGTTTCCAACTGAAGGGAGCTACATTAGGAGAATCAACCAACACCAAGGTGTAGTTTTCAAATTCTATTTTCTCTCCTTTTCTGATTATATTCCAAAGCACGGCAGCTCCAAAAATGGAGTAACCCACTGTAAGGAGCATCCCGGCTATATAAATCCGGAATATCAGTCTTGCCACAGTCTCTGATGTAAACCATCCGTAATGTGTGGCTTCTCCTGACGGTTCCATGACCCCACCCGTAAGCTGTCCTATTTCAATCGTTGACAGTCCGGAAGGGGCGACCGGGTTACGCATGAGAGTGGAAAGCAACAGAAAAGGAAGAATAAGCGACATTCCGTATATAAGGAGTATGAAACTGCGGTTAAAGGAATGTTGTCGCTCTTCCGCCATTACCAGACGGTAGGCAAGAAAACCGAATCCTAATATGAATGAGGATATAAGGGAGTATGACAGTAACATGGCTCAGGAGTTTTGGGATGTGTCTGTTTGTCCGGAAACTTCCTGATTTCCGGAATTGGTTTTTTTCTCGATCAGATCTACAATCTCTTTAAGTTCATCGACCGATATTTTTTCCTCCTCCACAAGTGCTGAGACGGCCATCTTGTAAGAGTTGCCGAAGTAATTACGTATGACATCGGCTAATGACCGGTTGCGGAAGAGACTACGGTCAGCTACGGCACGAAACCGGTGTGATGCCCCCAAGACTTCATGTGTGACATATCCCTTTGTCTCGAGAATTCTTACAAGAGTGGCGATCGTATTGAAGTGTGGACGCGGTTCCGGATAATATTCCACCATTTCCCTTACAAAAAGCGGACCGTGTTCCCAAAGAAGATTCATTATCTCGGTCTCCTTTTCTGTAAGAAGCTGTTTCTTTCTTCCTGCTTTCATGTTGATTCATTTTTGTTTTTTCCGGTCAAGGGTGTCGCCCGGAAATGATTGGGGTGCCCTTGACCGATGATAAAACTATTTTTCGACCGCAAATATAATACTAAATAATTAGTTGTGCAACTAATTATTTAGTATTTTTTAAAAATTTTTATCTTTTTCTTCTGTCAAGCCTTTTTCGGGACAAAGAATAGATAATAGTGAATAGTGAATAAGTGATAGTGAATAAGTGATATCGGATTGGTGATTGCTTTGGCTTTTGGAATAATGATAGAGGGTATATCATAATGCCATTATGATATACCCTCATAAGTTGATTATAGATTTGGAAATCTTTTATGAATTTCGTCAAAAAATCAGTGCAAGGATAAATTTTATTGCCGGGTGGAAACGTAGGCTTTCAGAGCTGCTTCGAGCACGTCCATGGCCCGTGAAAGATAGTCGATGTTGTGCACGTAGGCCAGACGCACCTGATTGCGTCCCTCGCCGGGAGTTGTATAGAAGCCGGAGGCCGGAGCCATAAATATGGTGTCGCCGTCAAGGTCAAACTCATCGAGACACCATTTGCAGAATCTGTCGGCATCTTCCACGGGGAGCGATGCCACTGTGTAGAAGGCTCCCATGGGCATGGGGGAATACACTCCCGGAATCTCGTTAAGACGCTTGATCAGAAAATCGCGTCGACGGAGATATTCGTCGTAGACGTATTTCATATATTCCTCGGGAGTACTTATGGAAGCTTCGGCCACAATCTGACCCAACAGCGGCGGACTCAGACGTGCCTGACAAAATTTCATTACATTGGCACGCAGCTCATTATGTCGTGTCACTATGGCGCCGATACGTATGCCGCACTCGTTATATCGCTTCGATACCGAATCGATAAGCACCACATTCTCCTCAATGCCAGGAAGCTGCATGGCCGATATGAATGGCTTGTCGGTGTAGCAGAACTCACGGTAAACCTCATCGGAGAAGAGGAATAGATTGTGGCGTTTCACTATATCGGCTATCTTCATCAGTTCATCTTCCGAATATATGTAGCCGGTTGGATTGTTGGGATTGCATATAAGTATACCCTTTGTGCGGGGAGTTATGAGGGCTTCAAACTCCTCTACCGGGGGTAGCCGGAAACCATCTTCTATCTTGGCGTTGACACTCTTTATCACCGCTCCGGCAGATATAGCGAATGCCATGTAGTTGGCATAGGCCGGTTCGGGGATAATGATCTCGTCGCCCGGGTCGAGACAAGCCATGAAAGCGAACAGCACGGCCTCCGAACCACCGGAGGTCACGATAATCTCGTCAGGCGAGATATCCAGACCGAACTTGGCATAATAACCCGACATCCGCTCGCGGAGCGACTCGATACCTTCAGAGGGTGAATATTCCAGCACCTTTCGGTCGATATGGCGCAATGCTTCTATAGCCTGCGGAGGTGTGGGCACATCCGGCTGACCAATGTTGAGACGGAAAACCCTGTTGCCTCTTTTCTCTGCTCCACGGGCTGCTCCTACAAGTTTGCGGATCGGTGAAGAGGGCATCTCGTATCCACGATGTGATATTTCAGGTTTCATATTTATCTTTTTCTCTCATTTTTGTAATTGTGATTGCAAAGTTACAAAAAAATCGCCGATTTTGAATGATTTTAAATCACTTAGCCCCTTACATCAGCATAATTATATCCTTTTTGACTGCTAAAAAGTTGCAGTGAAAGCATATTTGTTAAGAATATTTAAATGCCTGTCCATGAAATTAGAGGGTAAAAAATTATGATTTTCACCATTTTATGTATTACCTTTGCAATGTAAAACCAATCGGCCGGGAGAATGGATTAAATCCGTTGATAAAGTCGGTCGGCACCGCCTCAGGCAGTGAAGAGATCTATAACCCGAATCAGGAAAAACAAATAAACACTATATATTATGGCAAAGAAAAAAACGGCGTCTACGCAGAATGCAGGTCGCATAAGCGATATGGATGCGAAGAAGAAAGCTCTGGAGATGGCTATGGCACATCTTGAGAAGGATTACGGCACAGGCACAGTCATGCGTCTCGGCGATGATGCGGTGCAGGATGTGGAGACTATTTCCACGGGCTCCATCGGTCTTGACTTCGCTCTCGGGGTAGGCGGTCTTCCCCGTGGCCGAATCACCGAGATCTACGGTCCGGAATCATCAGGTAAGACCACTCTTGCCATCCATGT
>CAZPHL010000128.1:0-3997 GCA_964586465.1 uncultured Sangeribacter sp. | reverse complement strand
GTGTATTCTCCAAGAATAATAATCTTTTTGAAGGCATCATCTACACGCAGCAGTGACGCTGATTCTTGCTCTACCTTGGCTTCATCAGGCATACGGTATGCGGACTGAATGTAGTAACGCTGGCTGCCGTTATTGCAGACAAAATCCACCTCATAGTATTGTCGCTCACGCCCATCATCTGTTCTTTCATTTTTTGCTACTACACCTACGTCCACGCTAAAGTCCCGTGCTAACAATTCATTATAGATTACGTTTTCCATTAGATGTGAATACTCAATCTGACGGAAATTCAATCGCGCATTTCTCAAACCGCAATCCGCAAAATAATATTTGTTCAGGCTCTCTATATACTTCTTTCCCTTGATGTCATAGCGACTTGCCTTTTCCATAAGGAAAGACTCGCATATATAATCAAGGTATGTTGCAAGCGTATTTCTGCTGACCTTCTCGTGTTTCACACTTTCAAAAGTATTGGCAAGCTTGGTTGGGTTTGTAAGACCTCCTATGGAAGACGCCAGTATATTTAGAAAATCATCAAGAACATCCTTATTCCTGATCTTATGCCTCTCAACAATGTCCCGGACATAAGTTCTGGTAAACAGAGCCTTCAGGAACTCTCGTTTATCTTTTTCAGAATCCTTCAACACAACCTGGGGCATCCCACCATAAATCATATAATCAGTTAGGGCATGAGACATATCTCCTCCTTTTACTGAATAAAATTCACTAAAAGTAAGGGGATATAATCTTATCTCATCGCCGCGTCCTGCAAATTCAGTACGAACTTGGCTTGATAGGAACCTTGCATTGCTTCCAGTAACATACACGTCAGCATTAGGCATGTTCAGATAGCTGTTAAGTACATCTTCAAACTCTGGGACAAGCTGAATCTCATCGATCATAATGTAATGCACCCTATCGTCCGTTAGTTTTGAATCTATGTAAGCCAAAAGCTCGTCCGGATCGCGTAGCCTTTTGTTTCGTCTGTCTTCAAGATTGATATTGATGATATGATTATCATCAACTCCTTGTTCCTTTAACCAGTTCCCATAAATGGTAGATAGCAGAAACGACTTTCCACATCGCCTCAAACCGGTCACAATTTTGATCATGCCATTGTGTCGTCTGGCAATCAACTTGTTAAGATATGTAGTACGTTCAATAATCATTCTATTGAAAAATTTTGTTCCATGGAACAGTTTTTTTCAATACAAAGGTAGTAAATATATCTCTATTCTCCAAATAATCAGGATTTTTACTCCTCAATATTGTATTCGACTTCCGTTTCGAGGTCTATACCAAAGGCATCTTTCAGAATAAGATAGTCGAAGCATAATACCTTCGGGCAATTGACTTTCTTCTTTACCTGCTGGCCTTTCACAGTCTGCACAGAATAGTCAATCTCTCCATTGGGAAGAAGGATGGAAAATCTATCTTGTTTCTGCCCGAAATGGCGCAGACATATGGGTCAGGCCCTGGAGTTTGATGAATCCCAAAAAGTAAGTGTACGAACCTCACCTGCTGATTTTAACAAGCAGATGAGGTTGTATGGCCACACCCATACGAGCATACCAATGCGTCAGTTGACAGTCTACGAATTTTCGCACGACATTAGCCGGTTGTCTTGCTTCGTCTCGATAACACTGAGCATACTCAGCCTATTCTTTTGACGATTATTCCGGCATAGTCGAATGACGGCATGCGCGCCAATGACTTTGAAGTTAGTTGCGATCAATTCCTCCCCATGAGTTATTAGCTTTTTTCATTTAGAATATCCCACAGGATTATTCAGCACTGGTAATGAAGTTTCCGGAAGCGACAGCAACTGCTGTATACCGTTGACATCCATTGTCATTCTGGGCACTGTTGCAAGACCATTACCTGTACAGAACAGGTTAATGTTTTCACAGGCTATGCCAGCGTCTATCAGAGCACAAGTAAGACCAGCTTTCGTGGTATCTGCAACCAAGACTATTGAGGCCGGTGCATCGAGCACAAAGTCCTGTTTGAATTGTGATGTCCCGGCTACAAGGCTACGATGGTCACCCTTTGCTTTCTGGATCAACGCATTATCCTTGAAATCATAAAGATAAACTCCAGTGGAATCAAACCAATAAGCATCTACCTCCTGAAAATTACGAGCTGTTGGATTAGTTCTCAGGCCCTTATCATCACGGTTTATTCCGCACGCTGCCCACAACAGATCTGAAACAGCCTGCAATGAAATACTTTTGTCAGGACTGAACTCTCGTTCCGAATGGCGTTCTGCCAAAGCCCGGTTAATTGGAAGACCTCCGTTCTTCTGCGGAGAAGGAAGCTCTATGTTTTGTGCGTAAACTTAGGTAGCAGTAGCAATGACTGCAAACATCATAATAATTAGTCTCTTCATATTAATTTGGTTATATCCGGTCTCTCCAAGCCATCCATCAAAGCCTTTACTTAAAAAGTCTTTATGTGTCTTATCTTTACAAGTTTCGGAAGGATCACTTCCTTGACTCACATAAATATCGACATTCAGCTTTGAGACCTCCTTATACTTTTTCCTAAACTTACAGTTGATGTTCCAAGACACTATCTTCATTCCTTCCACTATAATTTACTTATGATAATAGATATTTACGGTATACAGATATAATTCATTCCCATTTGGATCATAGAACCAAACAGGATTACCGTCTTCTTCCACTTCCTCTTGAATGACTATTTCTTCAATCTCTAAACTCTTCTTTTCCCCAGAGACAGAATCAATGAAAACCACCTTGTCAGTTGGAAGCGGCTCAAGATTTTCGTCAGCAAAGATAGGCCTATTCTCTTCAGTAAGGTAGAGATTGAACATCTCAAAATCTTTAAGTTGTTTGAATATCTCACTCCCTACGGGTAATTCAAGCGTTGAACCATTGCGTGACATTTTAGGAAAATCAATAACCTCCGGAAGGTTATTGGCATCAATCTCTGGCACTTCAAAAAGCCCCTGACGACCACGATACGGAATTGGAGTTTTGAAGAGACGAGCATTCTCTATCTGCCATTTCCATTCCGCACCATGACCCTCCTGTGCCCAGTCGGACGTGCATTCCTCTGTAAAGCCGGTAATGTCAGCGTAACCGATAATAGCACCCAGAGGCATATCCTGTTCTTCAGGAACGTATCCACATGCCATAGCATTGTCTATTCTCAAACTGAAAAATAGGGGTAACTCACCAATTGGCCGTTTAGTCTTTCCTGCATGAATCAGGATCTTGCCGGGGGCTTCTTTAACTCTCCACGAGCGATTCTCCACATCCTTTATGCCACCACAGATGAGCGAAGCCCAAGGCTGTTGAACTGATAGACATTTCATAGTTCTATATTAGTTATTGTGTTAAATAATCTTTGAGTAGTTTCTTGACTACTTCTTAGTCACTCTCCTTGTTACGTTTCTATCTTTTTGATTTACCAAAATCTTGAAAGGATCTCACTATCATAGTGGGCATCTACTGGAAGCTTCCTGTCGCTATTATTTATAAATTCGGGAAAAGAGATTTTTGAATAGGTTTCTCTCGTAAAGCCTTTATTTTTGTAGCAAAGGGATTTCAGAATTTGAATCTAAATATCCGTTCAGATACTTTTCCGATGGACTCTTGATTCCAAGTCTATCACAAATCAGCCAAGAGATTGACTCAGCTTCAAACTCTTTAGCATTATGACTCAGATATCTATGCTGCCACCATTCTTTAGGTGTCATAGGTGCCGGGATATGACGACAAATTTAATGTCCTAATTCATGAATAATACTCGCAAAACGTTCAGCATTCCTATATCCTTTGACTCCGGAGAAAAGGGAGTCAAGTCTTTCTTCAGTAAATCCAGATTCCATAGTTATTATATGTATTAAGATATCTTTTCTTTGTATACTTACGATGGCTCATACTGCAATATGTATGTCACTTTACTTTAGTATTCCTCTCCGTAGAGATTGAAGATTGGCTTGCTTGCATCAAACTCATAGTTAAATACC
>CAZPHL010000127.1:0-4052 GCA_964586465.1 uncultured Sangeribacter sp. | reverse complement strand
GTAAAAGCACCCTTCACATAGCCGAACATCTCACTCTCGAAAAGCGACTGAGGCACCCCTCCGAGATTGACCATCACAAACGGGGCTGTATTCCTGCGACTGTTGAGATGAATGGCATGAGCTATCAGCTCTTTTCCCGTACCGTTCTCTCCCAATATCAGAACCGACGCATCGGTTGGCGCTATTCGTTCTACTGTTGACAATAATTCCGTAAGAGCTTTATCCTTTCCTATGATACCTGCCCTGTTGAACTTGGTCGGTGGAGGGGTGGAAGTTTTATCTTTCAGACTTAGAGCTGTCTGTACGCGCTGAAGCAGCAGCTGATTGTTCCAAGGTTTCGTTACAAAATCGAATGCTCCGCGTTTCATCCCCTCCACGGCCAACTCTATGCTTCCCCATGCTGTGATAAGGATTACCGGCGTCTCTGCTTGCAGAATCTTGACCTTGCGCAGCAATTCTATACCCTCCTCTCCTGTAGTGGAAAGGCTGTAATTCATATCCATCAGAATGAGGTCAAATTCACTCTGACGCACTTTCAACAACGCCTCTTCGGGAGTGGAAGCATATTCTACGGCATAACCTGCACGTTTAAGAAGCAGTCCTAACGACAGTCTTATGGTCTTATCATCATCAACTATCAGAATCATGAGCCAAAATTACTAATAATTTTTGATATTTCAATCCTCTTTGATAGCCTTCATCCGATTACTCCTATTTACTTATAACCATATCGTCAAACTCTATTGCCGAGTTACGCTGATAATCCCAGAGGGTGATGCTTCGGATTTGATAATAGTAGAGCCAGAAACGGTAAAGCTCATTCACATATTCCCTGCGCGCCTCATCCTTTTTTACACGTGAATCATTCAGGTCGAGAGTCGATATTTTACCGATAAGGAATGTCTCTACATTCGTGGCATAACGTTGGGCGGCTATCTCATCGGCTCTTTTAGCCGTACGCACCTGCTGAAGCTGATTGCTGTATTGCTCCACGAGTATAAAGAGATTCCGGCTGAAGTTCATGTTCTCCTGACGCACCTGACTCTCTATAAGTCGCCGGTTACTTTCAGCCACTTTCACCTGACCCTTCCTCCGGCCCCAGTCTATAAGAGGTATCTCAAATCCTATTTCCACCACCTGATTGTCTTTAAGATCTCGGTAGGCGTCAGCAAAGGCATGATTGGTGCCTGTGTAACCTATCTGTGCGAAGAGATTTATCTCCCGTTGTGCTCCTTTGGCTTTAGCTACCTGATAATCGGCCTCAAGCTGCCAACGCAACATCTGTTTTGCAAATTTGTTGTTGGCCATCGCCTTCTCGTAGGCGTCATCGTAGGCAATATCCATATCAGGCACATCCAATGGTATCTCAGCCTCGATCTGTGTGTCAAGATCAAGGTCAAGGAAAGTACAGAGCTGGAACACATTGCTCTTGAGAGTGCTTTCACAATCGGTCATATCCGTTTTTGCGTTCAGGAGATTCAACTCCATCTGCAGAAGATCATTACGGCTGATGCGACCCATCTCCCGTTTCTCTTTCGCAACCTCATAGAGTCGTTCGGCCTGCTCAAGATTCTGCTTGGCTATCGAATGATTCTCACGTGCCATGAGAAGAGAGAAATAATATTGTATGGCGGATGTGGCCACATCTTCGGTGTCACTCAGATAACGGGCTTTTGCCTCCTCATATCTTACAGGCTCGATGCGGCGGTCCCATTTCACATTGTTCACACCGAAAATGGGTTGGGTCAGTGTTATGGCCACCGGAATCGACATGAAACGGTTGTAGGCTCCTGTGCCTAACTGACGGTAGTAATCAAGAGATGTATTCACTGCGACCTTACCGCCGGTAAGCCATATATTCTGTGTAAGTGAGAGCTCACCCTCCATCTGAAGATAATTGTTGGGCACAAAGGTGTAGCTGCCCTCGCTGTTCATATAAGAACTGTACTGTTTGCGGTAGGAAGGGATAGTACCGCGGAAGAAAACCTCCGGCAGAAGTTCGGCTCTATACGAACGATAGCCCCAGTAAGCACTTTTAAGCTGATTGAGCGCCACTTCAGCCTCCACACTGTTTGTGCGGGCTCTTGCGATTGCCTCCGGCAGAGAGAGCTGCATTGTCTGCGCTCCCTCTGCACCCAAAGCAACCACTAATAACAATATGCTTATTAACCTGTTCAAAATAATAAAGTATTAGGGAAAGTTGTTGATAAAATTCTATTCAGTCTTGAGAGCCATAGCCGGCTCTATACGCATTGCCCTGGCGGCGGGATACCATAAGCTTAGGATAATACCCAAGGCCACCACACCTATTGATACCAGCCCCACTATAACCCATTCTGTGTAGGAGAACCCTAAGAATTTCTGGAAAAAGCTTATTAAGGGAATCAGTAACAGAGATGCCAACACAGCTCCGATCGCTAACAATATCAGACCCTCGCTTATCACACGCCTGAAGATATCGGCTTTTGTGGCTCCGCTCACTTTCCTTATGGCTATCTCTCCGACACGTTGTTGCATACGGAACCAGAATGTGCCCAATAGGCCTAAAAATATTGTAAGGAGTAGAAACGTCATCAGTGATAACAACAAATGTCGTGTGGTGTCCTGATCTCGTTGAACCATTTTACGCGTATCGGCCAGTTTTGTCAGATTAGACAGATAGATGTTGCGCTGCTGACGCAGATCAATGTTATTTCTGAAATCCTCCTTAAAGCGGTTGTCATGGCCGTCTCTCACCTTCACTATTATATCACCCCACGGAGTATCCTCACTTAGTGGCACTACAATCGTACCGTTCCAGGATTCTTCGTAATCATTACGACGCACATTGTGTATAACGTCTCCTATCTTGTAAACCTTCGAGCTATCTCCTCCCAAAAAGACTGTTTTACCGATAAGGTCCATAATGTTACGTTTGTCTTTCTCGTAGTCTTTATAGTCCGATATGAGTACCTCCCCCCGGCTGAGCATCTCTTTCAGTTGCTCTCTTGTCTTTCCGGTAAGACTCTCATAACTCAACACATCAATTACCTCCGGCGAGCATTGGCGACGGTTACCGGTATAAGGTATCGTATCTACTATATCCATTCTGGACAAAGAATTACCACTGTAATTCATGCTATAGGGAAGAGCACTCCAATGAAATGCCACACTCTCTACGTTAGGATTCTCTTTCAGTCGGTTAATCAACGTTCTGAAATCGGTAAAGTACTCTTTCCGGACATCGTCCGTATCAAAAGTTGTATGATAGGGGGAATTCTTTGATATGGTGTGCATATCAAGCGAATAGACATTCTTATATTCAAACCCGCGTGGAAGGAATGTAGGTTTGACAAGGACGTATGAGATCATGGCTGCAATCCATATCAATCCGATGACGATCGTAAGAGCGATCACAAGCCACAGGTTATCACGCCATTCGTTTTTTATCTGGGTAAATAAATTCCGTTTCATTGCTTTTTGATTTATCTTGATGATAACGCTACTGCCGGTTCTACAAGTGAGGCTCTCCATGCGGGCACCGTAGCACTAAGTATATTCAGGACAAAACATACTCCGAAAGCGATGAAGAAAGTACCCCAGCTGAATACCATACCTAAAGAGGGAGTGGCGGTTAATGTATCGAATGATGAGGAGAAGATTGACGAATAACTGAATAGGAAAGTGGAGGCAAAGAGTATGAACACAAGGCTCAAAATAAGACCGAGCGCACCACCTATAAGGGTTATGAGGAGATTCTCTCCAAACAACTGAAAGATAATGTCAACCCTCTTGGCTCCGAAAGCCCTTCTCACTCCTATCTCTGCCACACGGTGACGAAGACGACTTCGGGTCATACTGCTCAGGTTAAGTGCCGGAACAAGTATCAGTATCGCATAGATGATCCATTGCAGGCGACGTCCTTGAGCTGTTTCCGGCGTCCGGTTACTTCCTGAGATGCCTGAAGCATAATCTTCGGCGGTATAAGGCTGATCATGATAGATCACTCTCACTCCATCTTTCTCAGCTTCAGAAGCGAGTTGCTTGTAACGACCCTCTACCTGCTTCTTCAC
>CAZPHL010000126.1:0-4069 GCA_964586465.1 uncultured Sangeribacter sp. | reverse complement strand
GAACGTTTCCGGGTAATGTCGGCAGTGGATTTCAAGAAACCGGAGAGAAAAAGGGGCGAGTGGTATGTAGCAGTTCCCCCATTGGTGAGGGAATACACAGGCCTTACGCCTGTAGACTATTTCGGGCGTACAATGCTGGATAATCTTCCCGAGGATGTGAAGGTGGGAGTGATATGTGTGGCTATCGGCGGATGTAAAATAGAGCATCTTGACAAGGATTTTGATTCCACTACACTTGTGAAAGAAGCTGATTGGTTTAAGAATTTTATGAAAGCTTATGATAACGCTCCTTACGCCAGATTGGTCGAGTGTGCAAAGAAAGCACAGAAAGAGGGTGTCATCAAAGGTATCCTCCTTCATCAGGGGTGTAGTAATAACGGTGATCCACAATGGTGTGATAAGGTACATAAAGTATATGATGATCTTCTTTCCGACTTAGGCATGGAACCTAATTCCATACCTCTGCTTGCCGGCGAGGTGGTATGCTCGGATATGGGTGGTGTCTGCGGCGACATGAATGCGATTATAGATAAATTGCCCGATACTCTCCCGAGGGCTCATGTAGTGTCGGCTGACAATCTGGCACAGAAGGGTGACGGACTTCATTTTACAGCCCATGCTTATCGTGTCTTGGGATGCAGATATGCGAAAGAGATGCTTGCCACAATGGGTATAACCGAACCTTTAATAGCTTATTCTGAGGAACCGCCATACATCCCTACACCAAAACCCTCGGAAGGGGATTTCCAATTTGATTTTGAATATTTCAATCCGCAGCTTTTCGGTAACGGCACATTTGATGAGAATACCCACGTATTCGAGTCAGGACAAAGAGGTCTCGGCGGATGGGAATATGTTACACCAATAGATCTGAGCGGTTATAAATACATAGTGGCCGAACTCAATGAACCTGATAAAGCTGATACTGAATTTCGTGTGTATGACTCACAAAAGTTCTGGGAACCCCCTTATTCCTCAAAGTTCAACGGCGGTACGTTGGTGGTAGGAGAACTTGACGGCATGATGAAGAATTTACCTGACGGAAAAATCATCCCGTTGAATACAGCGCAGGTCTATAGGGTAGCGTTAGCATGCGCAGCCCCACAACCGGTTCATATAAAACATGTTTTTGCCACCAATGACGATCCTTATAATGCCTTGGCTCAGATAAAAGCTGCCGAAAATGAAATGTTGACCGATATGGAGACGTTAATAAGTAAAGATATCCTCGTGCTTTACTCAGCAGTTGAGAAATAACTAACCGAAATATAATATAAACTAACCAAATTAATTTCATGGAATTAGCTGTCAACGCAACGAAAACATCCGAAGCGAAAGGTTTCTATAAGCTTTCGATGCTGCAATGTGTGGGGTTTGGCTCCGGCGACCTTGCACAGAATCTGATCTATCAGACCATCAGCATGTATCTTCTTTTCTTCTATACCAATGTCTATGGTCTTGACCCGGCTGTAGCGGCCGTGATGTTTCTGATTGTGAGAATCATCGATGTCATCTGGGATCCTTTGGTGGGTACTTTTGTGGATAAACATGATCCCAAGATGGGCAAATACCGTTCGTATCTTATACTTGGCGGTATTCCTCTTACAGGCTTCGCCATCCTCTGTTTCTGGAACGGCTTCTCCGGTTCACTTCTCTATGCCTATATCACCTACGTAGGTCTGTCGATGTGTTATACGCTTGTGAATGTGCCTTACGGTGCCCTCAATGCCTCTCTGACACGTGATACGGCAGAGATCACCAAACTGACCTCCGTGCGAATGTTTATGGCTAATGTGGGCGGTCTCGCTGTAGGTATGGGTATACCTATCGTATTGAGATTCTTTGATCCGTTTGAGACCGAAGACATGTCTACCCATGATTCCGCATGGTTCAACACGATGGTTATATATGGCGGTGTTGGTCTTATGCTGCTCGTCTTCTGTTTTTCACAATGTAAAGAACGTGTGGTGATGGACAAAGCCGAGACAGAAAACGTAAAAGTTTCAGACTTATGGATGGAGTTTGTCCACAATCGTCCTTTGCGTATATTAGCCTTCTTTTTTATCACTGCTTTCGGCATGATGGCTATTGCCAATTCAGCCGGAGCATATTATATCAACTATAATATGCATGGCAACGCAGCGGAACTGTCGATATTTATGGGACTTGGTTCAATTCCCGCTTTTATCTTTATGCCAATGATACCTGCTATCAAGAAAATGGTAGGTAAGAGAGGTATGTTCAATATCTTCCTGATAACTGCGATAGTAGGTATGGCTATGCTCTATGTAGTGTCTATCGTGCCGGCTTTACAACATATATGGCTTGTGTATATTGCACAGTTTATAAAGTCAACCGGTGTTATTGTAGCTACCGGTTATATGTGGGCTCTCGTTCCTGAGGTAATCTCATACGGGGAATATACCCATGGACGCCGTATCTCAGGTATTGTGAATGCACTCACAGGTATCTTCTACAAGGCCGGTATGGCCCTTGGAGGCGTAGTGCCGGGTCTGGTGCTTGCATTCGTTGGCTTCAACAGTGAGGCCGTTCAGCAGACAGCTTTTGCTCAGCAGGGTATCCTTTGGCTGGTAGCTGTCATACCGGCACTTCTTCTTGTGCTTGCGATGTTTATCATTTCCAAATATGAACTTGACGATGCCCGCATTGATGAAATCAATCGCGCAATTGAGGCTCGTCATAACAATTAATCCGATATTATGAAGAAAGAACTCATTACCCTGGCTGTGTTCGCAGTGTTTGCAGGAGCATGCCACTCCGAGAAAGAGGCTGAGATTGCCACTGTAAAAGATCATTTCAAAGATGACTTCCTTATAGGTGCGGCCATACCGATGCCTCAGGTCAACGGAGAGGATCCGAAGGCTGATTCAATAGTCACTCTTCACTTCAACTCGATTGTAGCGGAAAACTGCATGAAAAATGAGAAGATTCAGCCAAAAGAGGGTGAATTTTTCTGGGATGATGCCGATGCATTTGTAAAATATGGCGAGGACCGTAATATGGCTATCATAGGTCATGCACTCGTGTGGCATTCACAGTTGGCTCCTTGGTTTACGGTAGATGAGAAAGGTGAGTTGGTGAGTCCCGAGGTGCTCAAGGATCGTATGAAAACTCATATCTCCACACTCGTAGGCCGATATAAAGGTAGAGTGAAAGGTTGGGATGTGGTGAATGAGGCTATTGAGGATGACGGCAGCTATCGTAAGTCGCCTTTTTATCAGATACTTGGGGAGGAATTCATTCCTTTAGCGTTTGAGTATGCTCATGAAGCTGACCCTGAGGCCGAACTTTATATCAACGATTACTCCATGTTCCTTCCTGGTAAGCGTGAAGCTTATGTAAAGATTGTCAATGACCTCAAGAAGCGTGGCCTCCGGATTGACGGTATCGGTATGCAGAGTCATATCGGTATGGATTATCCCTCTTTTGACGAGTATGAAAAGAGCATCGTTGATTTCGCAGGAACCGGCTGTAATGTCATGATTACCGAGCTTGATATGTCGGCACTCCCGACAGTGCAATGGGGAGCCAATGTCGGCGACCGCAAAGATTTCCGTAAGATGACTCCCGAAGAGCGTCAGGAATTTTTTGATCAATTCAATCCTTATAAAGAGGGTCTTCCCGAAGAGGTGAGCGAAGCATGGAATAACAGAATGGATTCCGTGGTCAATATCTATAAGAAACATGCAGATAAAATCTCTCGTGTGACTTGGTGGGGCACTCAGGACGGCATGTCATGGAAGAACGGTTTCCCGATTCCGGGCCGTACGGATTATCCGCTTCTTTTTGACCGTGATTATAACTTGAAACCTTTCATGCAGAAAGAAATAGCTCAAAAAGATTGATATTAAACAGTGATAACCATGTTAAAACCTGAAAAAAGATACCTCTTCCCGGCCGATTATATGGCCGATCCCAGTGTGCATGTTTTCAACGGAAAGATCTATATTTATCCTTCCCACGATTGGGAGTGCGAGAATGTGGAAAATGACAATGGCGACCAATACGTGATGAAGGATATGCACGTGCTCTCGATTGACGGCGATCC
>CAZPHL010000125.1:0-4210 GCA_964586465.1 uncultured Sangeribacter sp. | reverse complement strand
AAGAATTTGCTTTTTTGATTATTTATACCTAATTTTACACTGATATTGAAAATCAGATTTTATGATAGAGACCAACCTCTGTCATTACACTATTTGAACTGCTTTACATCCATGAAACGTAGAAATATTCTGCTCGCACTTGGTCTCGTGTCGGCTGCCCTCGCTGCTGAAGCCGAAGACTTCAAGGTCTCATCTTTCGAGAATTTCGGACCATATCCCGTCTATAAACCTCTTATGGTCGATTCGCTCGATGTCAATAAAAAACCTTTCTCTGAGAAATTGCTTGACAAAGCCCCGAAGGTGCTGTCGCTCAAATCCCTCCGTAATGCTCCGGCAAAATCTGTTGCTGCAGACGCTCCGGCAGTGCGTCTGCTCGCTTTCGATTTCAAAAACGAGATGTTCACCAAGCCTACCGTGACAGTGGAGGGCCTGAAAGATTACACCCTTTATCTTGACGGCAGAAAAGTGCAAGGTGACGAGCTCACATTAGCTCCGGGCACACATAGCATCGCCCTGCGTTATGTGGCGAAAGAGGCTGTCAATCCGGATGAAGTGTCAGTAACGCTCAAAGCCGCAAACGAGGCCGGCATGACTTTATCAAACGATGGCAAGCGTTCCTATACCCTCGAGGATGTGCTTCATGGTAACCGTATCTATTCCTCACAGATTTCTCCTGACGGCAAATATATCATAACTTTCTCTGCTGTCACACGTCGCGGCGGACAAGGTGGTAAACATACTTATAAAGTCACCTCCGTAGCCGATGGCAAAACTGTGACCGAGCAACAACAACGTCTATCATGGATGCCAAAAGGCTCTCGTTATTATTACGAACGCCAAGGCATAGAGGGCACCGACATTGTCGCTGTCGATGCCGCTACCGGAATCGAAGAGGTAATTCTGACCAATATGCCGGAGAAAGTCAGAATCACTTTTACTCCCGATGAGAAATCCGCTATCCTCTCAGGGCAACAGGAGGGTAAAAAAGAGGATCCCGACATATATCAGGTGCTTGAACCGGACGACCGTCAGCCGGGTTGGCGTGATCGGTCAACACTCTCTATCATCGACCTTGAAACCGGAGTAGTGAGCCCACTGACCTTCGGCAACCGTAATGTCTACCTCAACGATATATCTCCCGATTCAAAAAAACTGTTGCTCTCCACATCACAGAGCCGTCTCGAAAAACGTCCTACTACAGTCACCACCCTTTACACGCTCGACCTCGAGACAATGCAAACCGATACTCTGGTAAACCGTGACGGATTCATCGGCGGCGGATTCTTTTCACCCGACGGTAAGACCGTAGCTATAACCGGTTCACCCGAAGCATTGGATGGTATTGGTAAAAATCTTCCGGAAGGTCGCACCCCATCCATGACCGATACCCAGCTATTCCTGATGGATCCGGCATCAAAGAAAGTGACCCCCGTTACCAAAGACTTCAATCCAAGTGTGCAGTCGGCACAATGGAGCGCAGCCGACGGACAGATCTATCTTACAGCTGAAGACCGCGACTGTATCAATATGTTCCGCATAAACCCTGCAACCGGTAAGATAACACGCATCCCTCTCCTCGAGGAGAATATCGCAAGTTTCTCTTTGCCCGACGCAGGACGCTATATGGTGGTGTTCGGAGAAAGTGTCTCCACTCCTCAGTCACTTTATCTCGTTGACACAAAGACCATGAAGTCAACCTTGCTCGAAACTCCCAAACAGGAGCAACTTGCCGATGTGAAGCTCGGCAAATGTGAGCCCTGGGATTTCGTGAATTCCCGCGGCGACACTATCTGCGGACGCTTCTATCTGCCGGCCGATTTCGACCCCTCGAAGAAATATCCTCTGATTGTAAATTATTATGGCGGCTGCAGCCCGACATCGCGCCACTTTGAAAGCCGTTATCCCCATCATGCATACGCCGCGCAGGGATATGTGGTATATGTGGTGGAACCGAGCGGTGCCACAGGTTTCGGTCAGGAATTCTCCTCACGTCACGTGGCCACTGCCGGTGAAGGTGTGGCACAGGATATCATCGAAGGTACCAAAAAATTCTGTGAGGAACATCCATATATCGATGACAAGAAAATAGGATGTATCGGCGCTTCTTACGGTGGTTTCATGACTCAATATCTACAGACTGTCACCGATCTCTTCGCCGCCGCAATCTCTCACGCAGGCATCTCGGACCATACCAGCTATTGGGGCGAAGGTTACTGGGGCTACTCATATAGCGAGACATCAATGGGCGACCATTATCCCTGGAGCGATCCTGACCTTTACGTAAAGCAGAGTCCTCTTTACCGCGCCGACAAGGTTCACACCCCGATTCTGTTCCTGCACGGTGATAAAGACAATAATGTGCCGGTAGGGGAGAGCATCCAGATGTTTACCGCCCTCAAGCTCCTCGGCTGCCCCACGGCATTCGTGGCCGTGACCGACCAGGATCACCATATCACCGACTATGACAAACGCCGCAAATGGCAAGACACCATCTACGCATGGTTTGCCCGCTATCTCAAAGACGACCCGACATGGTGGAACGAAATGTATGAGGAATAGGATGCCCACACCTCTACGGAAATATCTGCCTTGAAATAAGCTCGTGTTCTTTTTCCAAAGGATAATTCCCGTTTTTACAGAAGTTTTGATTAATTTTGCACTTTGAATGCCGTAAAGGGCTTTTTCTTAGAAATCAAAGTATATTATCAAACCATAAATCTGAAAATCACATCCCGCACCACGGGATGTGCTGCTAAGAGAACAACCCATCAGAAATGGATAAAAACACCATCATCGGAATGCTCCTGATCATTGGAGTGCTATTCTGCTTCAACTTGTTCGGTCCGAAAAAAACTTCATCAACCGAACCTGCTGAAACTGAAAACGTAGCGTCGCAACCGCCTGCGGCAACTACCCCCGACCGACTCTCCGACACAGAGAAGGAATGGCTTGTCAAGAATATTATGGAAAACGGTGAGACTGTGGTGCTCCCCGACAGCACCCACGCCACTCGTCTCCGCGACGGAGCCATAAATCTCACCGCTACGGGCGATTCTGTCTCCGGCACAGTGACAGTTGACGGAAAAACCCTCGACTGGGCCGACATCACCAAGGCCGACCTTAAGAAAATGACTGTCATGGAGCAACGCAAGGCTGTGGAGGCTGTGCGTAACGCATCGGTCGCTATGGGACGTTATGGTAAATTCGCACGATTCCTTTCAGGTACTGACAGCGTGATTCATATCGAAAACGATGTGATTAAACTTGAACTCAGCGCCAAATCAGGATCCATCACTCGCGCCGAACTCAAAAAATATGACACGGAGTACACTCCCGATGAAAGTGCGAAGCGCAAGGATAAGGTTGTGGTGTTTGAAAACGGCTCAAATTCTTTCGACTTCCAGCTTCCTCTCCCCAATCCTGTCAGCTCTGCCGACCTTTACTTCACGCCTGAGCTGCTCAACGATTCCACCGTGCGTATGTCTCTCCCCTTGGGCGACAATGCTTTCTGGGCTCTCGACTATACTCTCCCGCATGGCGACAGCTATGTGATTGGCATCAAAGTGACTCAGCAGAACCTCGCTGAACTCATAGAGAGCAATAACCGGAATCTCGGTATCAACTGGCATCAGGACCTTATCCGTCAGGAGAAAGGAAAGATGTTTGAGGAACGCAACTCCGGTCTCTACTACAAGTATGCCGGCGGTTCTGTAGAGCATCTCTCGGAAAGCAAGAATGATACGGAAGACCGTAAGGCAAAAATCAGATGGATAGGTTTCAAGAACCAATTCTTCTCTTCCGTGCTGGTCGCCGACCGTCCTTTCAACACCGCCGATTTCCAAAGCAAGGTGCTTAAAAACGATCCCTGGCTCCTGAAACGTTTCGACACTCAGGCCGTGATGAACGATTATGACTGGAAAGCCGAGACTCCCGCTCAATTCTCACTCTTCATCGGCCCCAATCTCTATCCTCTTCTTTCATCGCTCGACAAGAAGACCGTGGCCGACGAGAATCTCAACCTCACACGTCTGATTCCTTTGGGCTGGTCAATCTTCCGCTGGATAAATACCGGTGTGGTAATTCCGATCTTCACATTCCTCGGATCGTTTATCTCCAATTACGGTATCATCATCCTGATCATGACCATCTTCATCAAACTGGTGCTTTTCCCGCTCACCTATAAGAGCTATAAGAACCAGGCGAAGATGCG
>CAZPHL010000124.1:0-4211 GCA_964586465.1 uncultured Sangeribacter sp. | reverse complement strand
GCAAAGAAAATTCGTCATATCAACGGAGGTTTTCGTTTCGTAAAAGCTATGGGAGTAGATCTTGCTGACAGAGGTATTGTCCAGGTATCAATCAATATGACTGATTTCACCCGTACAGCTCTTTACCGTGTATTTGAGACAGTAAGGTTTGAAGCACGTCGTTGGGGCGTGACTATTGCAGGGAGTGAAATTATCGGACTTGTGCCAATGGCAGCTCTTATTGATACGGCAGAATATTATCTCGGACTTGAGAATTTCAGTCTAAATCAGGTGCTTGAATCACGTATAATGGAGGAATGATGGGAAACCTGAAAATCAAAAATGCAACCATAGTCACCCCTGTCGGCAGAGAAGCCGTCAAGGGTGACCGTATGGGTGAACTCACCGTGATTAAAGACGGGTGTATCATCATAGATGGAGGAAAAATCTCATACTCCGGACCGATGCACGATTGTCCGGCAACTCGTCCTGATGAACATTTCGAGGAAATTGATGTGCAAGGTAATGTGGCTTTACCCGGTTTTGTTGATTCTCATACACATCTTATATTCGGTGGTTTCCGTCCCGATGAATTCCAATGGCGCCTGAAAGGTGACAGCTACATGTCAATAATGGAGCGTGGGGGTGGTATTCAGTCTACAGTCGATGCCACTCGCCGTACACCTATTGAGGATTTGAAGAAACGCGCTCAATGGTTTATTGACCGAATGAGTGAAATGGGAGTCACTACAGTAGAGGCAAAGAGTGGCTACGGACTTGATTCCGACACAGAGATTAAAATGCTTGATGCAATCGCAGAACTTGCAGCGGAGCCTGATCAGAAAGTTGATTTGATAGCCACTTTCTTAGGAGCTCATGCCGTGCCGAAGGAATATGCAGGGCGAACAGGTGAATATGTAGATCTCATCATCAATGAAATGTTGTCTAAAGCTAAGGGTAAAGCAAAATTCTGTGACGTGTTCTGCGAGAAGAATGTGTTTGAATTAGCTGATTCCCGACGTCTTCTCGAAGCAGCCGAAGCTATGGGGTATTCATTGAAGCTACATGCCGATGAAATTGTTACACTGGGAGGTGGAGAGTTAAGTGCTGATTTAGGAGCTGTATCGGCAGATCATCTTTTGCATATCAGTGATAAAGGTATCAGCATGATGGCAGATAAAGGGGTCGTTGCCACTCTCTTGCCATTGACAGCGTTTGCTCTTAAAGAACCATACGCACCGGCGCGTAAATTTATAGATGCCGGAGCCGCTGTAGCCCTTGCAACCGACCTGAATCCCGGAAGCTGTTTTTCAGGATCTATTCCATTGACTATTTCTCTTGCTTGTATTTATATGAATATGTCAATTGAAGAGACTATAACAGCATTGACCCTTAACGGAGCAGCAGCTTTGGGCATGGCTAAGGAGATCGGTAGTCTTGAAGCAGGTAAAAGGGGAGATGTGGTCATTCTTGGCTGTGATAATTATCATATATTGCCATATTATGTTGGAATGAATTGTGTGAAAACAACCATATATGCCGGTAAAATAGTTTCACAGAATCCATAATTTTTATCAAAAAACTTAATTTTCAACCATTATGAAACTGACAGATCTTAAAATAACTGAATTCCTTGAAAAAACTTACGGCAGTGATCCCGTTCCCGGTGGTGGCAGTGTCTCAGCTCTTTGCGGGGCTTTGGCTGCTTCATTAGGTCAAATGGTAACAGGACTGACAATAGGACGGAAGAAATATGCCGATGTGGAGGAGGATATGCTTCGCCTCGCACCGGAGATGGAAGAAGCACGGAATAAATTCGTTGCTTTTATTGACGAAGACGCAGCGGCGTATCAGGTTGTGTTTGATGCTTTCAAACTTCCGAAAGCCACAGATGAAGAGAAAGCTGTTAGAAAAGAGGCAATCCAGAAAGCAACTTTGGCGGCCGCTCTTGTACCATTGGAGGTGGCTCGTACTGCTGTGGGTATCATGGATGCCATTCAGGAAATAGCGGTAAAAGGGAATAAGAATGCCATTACAGATTGTTGTGTTGCCATGATGTGTGCCCGTACAGCCGCTTTCGGTGCTATTCTCAACGTGCGTATCAATCTGGCCGGGCTTGATGATCGTGCAGTAGCCGATCAATTGGAGGACGAATGTATGGCACTCCATGATGAGGCAGAAATTAAAGAAGCGACACTCCTCAATACTGTAACAATCTGAGAGAATGGGAAAGATGGAAAGTTATGCCATCGGATCAAGTCTCTTGACATACGATCTGATTGAAAAAATATTGCGTGACGAATCAAAGCTTACCCTTTCTGATGAAGCACGTGAGAAGATTCAGCATTGCCGAGATTATCTTGACAGAAAAGAGGAAGATCTATCGGCCCCGATTTATGGTGTGACGACAGGTTTCGGTTCACTCTGTGACAGAACTATTTCTAAAGATCAACTTTCAACTCTTCAGGAAAATCTTGTAAAGAGCCATTCATGCAGTGTGGGTACCCCTGTAGCTCCAATAGTAGTTAAGCTTATGCTTCTGCTGAAGGCCCATGCGTTATCTATGGGTTTCAGTGGAGTACAGGTCAAGACCGTGGAACGAATCCTTGATTTCTACAATAATGGTATTTACCCTATTGTATATGATCGTGGATCGCTCGGTGCTTCCGGTGATCTCGCACCTTTAGCAAATCTTTTCCTTCCTCTGATAGGTGAAGGCGAGGTGATGTATGAAGGAAAGAAATATTCCGGTAAAGAGATTCTTGAGAAATTCGGTTGGGAACCAATACGATTGCAATCAAAAGAGGGTCTGGCACTCTTGAACGGTACTCAGTTTATGAGTTCTAACGGTATAAAGGCTCTTATAGACGGGTGGCATCTTGTCAATTGCTTCGACCTCTTCGGTGCCATGAGTCTTGAGGCCTATGATGGTAGGATCGAGCCTTTCCAGGATTGTCTTCAACAGGTTCGTCCTCATCCCGGGCAGATTGAGACAGGAGAGGTTTTCCGCCGTATCCTTAAAGGTAGCGAAATAATCGAGAGGGAGAAGAAACATATTCAGGATCCCTACTCATTCCGTTGTATCCCTCAGGTGCACGGGGCAGTGAAAGATGCAATGCATCATGTCACTGAGGTACTCCACATAGAGATTAACTCGGTCACAGACAATCCTACGGTTTTCCCTGATGAAGACCTTGTTTTGAGCGGTGGTAACTTCCATGGAGAACCGATAGCGTTGGTATTCGATTACATGGGCGTGGCTCTTCATGAACTTGGCAATATATCCGAACGTCGTGTTGCCCAGCTTATAGATGGCAAAAGAGGATTACCGGAATTTCTGGTAGCGAAACCGGGATTGAATTCAGGTTTTATGATTCCCCAATATGCGGCTGCTTCATTGGTGAGCCAGAATAAGATGTATGCCTGGCCGGCTTCCTGTGATTCTATTGTAAGTTCCAACGGACAGGAAGATATAGTCTCAATGGGAGCCAATTCAGCTACAAAGCTTCATAAGATTGTGGATAATCTGAAGATTTTGGCAGCAATAGAACTCATGAACGCGGCTCAGGGTATTGATTTCCGCAGACCGCTCAAGTCATCACCTCTAATTGAGAAAGTCATGAACGACTATCGCAAAGTTGTACCTTTTGTAGAGGATGACGTTGTTATGCAAGAGTATATCGCCAAAACACAGGATTTCCTCGAACATTATGATGTAGTAGTGGAATAGGTGTCGGTTGAATGGCGCGAATCGTGATTATGAGAAATCATTCGATTAATGATATGTTATTATGACAAAACTGTTTAAAAATAGTATTTACAGGACTACCATCGTATGTTTGGCGATGGTAGTCTATATACTTTTATCTATGGGATGTAATTCAATGAAGAAGACTTATCAACCTTCAGGACAGCTTGAGACTGTATCAGTATCAGCCTTTGCAAATGATTTGAAAACTAAACCGGGGCAGTTGCTCGATGTTCGCACTGCTGAAGAATATGCCGAGGGACATCTGAAAGGAGCTATTAATATAGATGTTCAGGAACCGGATTTTCAAGCAGAGGCATCGAACCGTCTTGAAAAAGATAAACCGGTTTATGTATATTGCCGGAGTGGCAGACGCTCACTTTTAGCCGGTGAGATGCTTGCAAAAGACGGCTATAATGTAATAGACCTTGATGGCGGTATTCTCGGATGGGAGAAAGCCGGCCTTCCAATCGTGAAAGATTGA
>CAZPHL010000123.1:0-4217 GCA_964586465.1 uncultured Sangeribacter sp. | reverse complement strand
ACTGCTCTTTAGAGAATGAAAATCTCTCGTCCTAACCGATAGACGAATGGGCCACGAATCAGCAACTGCAACCGCTTACGGTGCATTTTGCGACTGCAAAGTTACTACTCTTTAACTTAACTTCCAAATTTTACCGCTAAAAATCTTTTTATTTTTTTATTTTTCCCCTCAAACACGCCTCTTTGATCATGTTTTTCTCTATCCGTAGACTCTTTTTCACCTCTTTTCTCTCTTTTTTTGCCTTAATCTTTAACTTTAGCTCTTATTCCGATGTTTCTCTGTTAAAGGCTTACCATGCCCTCACCACCTCTCCGGGCAATAAAGACCTTCTGTATCCATCCTCTTTATGTAATACTTTTTATGTAATACTTTACTACCCATGAAAATCTATTGCAAGAACACTGAAACTTACGTCTCCGTAATCGGAGGAGAAAAAGTTATCGATATCATCCCTCGTCTCAGAAAGGAACTCCCGTTTACTCCCATCTGTGCCAGGGTCAATAATAAGACCGAAGACCTCTGTTTCCCTCTGTTTTCACCGAAACAGGTGGAATTCCTTCCGGCTTCCGACCCTGCAGGTCGCCATGTGTACGTACGATCCCTGTGCATGATGCTTTATAAAGCCGTCATCGAGGTGCTGCCTCACACAACCCTTTCGATCGAACACTCCATGTCTTCGGGCCACTATTGCAGAATCCTGCGCGACGGCACCCCGGTAATAATAGATGAGGCTACCGCTACCGCTCTTTTGGAAACCATGAGGAGACTTTCCGAATCTGACATTCCGTTCCGCCGCAAGGAACATCTCACAAAAGATGTGATCGAAGTGTTCCGTCGTCAAGGCCTCGATGAAAAGGTCACTCTCCTCGAGTCGCTGCATGAGCTCTATACCAAATATTACCGCCTCGGCGACACAGCCGATTCATATTACGGACCTCTCGCCCCCAGCACAGGTTTCATAAGTGAATTCGACATACGTCCCTATAAAGATGGTTTCCTCCTTTTCGCCTATACTCCCGAAAAGACCGATGAACTGCTACACCGGAATCCACCGCAAGAAAAAATGTATAAAGCATTCACCGATCAACTCCTTTTCAACCGCGTAATACAAGTCAAGAACGTTGGTGAACTGAATATGGCAGTAAGGAACTGTCAGACTGCCGAACTCATAAATGCGGCGGAGGCTATGCACGATAAGCTACTCGGTCGCATAAGCGATGAAATAGCCGCGAGAAGGAAAGAGGGAGGCGCAGGAATAGTTATGCTCGCCGGACCCTCCTCTTCAGGGAAAACCACCACAGCAAAACGGTTAGCCATTCAGCTCATGACCAACCTCATCGTGCCCAAACTCATATCGCTCGACGATTACTTTGTCGACCGCGAACGTAACCCACGCGACGAGAGCGGCGACTATGATTATGAGAGTCTTTACGCCCTTGACCTCGAACAACTCAATTCCGACCTCTCACGCCTTCTCAAAGGAGAGGAAATCAATCTTCCGACATATTCATTTGAACTCGGGAAACGTATCGACCGTAAGCGCCCACTCCGTCTTGAGAAGAACGAGATCCTCCTCATCGAGGGTATTCACGGCCTCAATCCGGAACTAACAAGCTCCATAGCCCCCGACAACATTTTCAAGATGTATGCCTCGGCCCTTACAACCTTGAAGATCGACAACCACAACTGGATATCCACGAGCGACAACCGCCTGCTGAGACGCATAGTGCGCGATCACAAATATCGCCACACCTCCGCACTCGATACCATTCGTCGCTGGCCCAGTGTAAGGAGAGGCGAAGAGAAATGGATTTTCCCCTTCAGTGAAAACGCCGACGCTACTTTCAACTCATCATTGATATTCGAGATAGGAGTGATGAAACCATACGCCGAACCGCTGCTCAGAGAGGTGCCGAAAGATATGGTGGAATATGCACAGGCTTACCGTTTGCTTCGTCTGTTAAACTGTTTCGAGCCTATTCCCGCCGATCAGATTCCTACCACCTCTCTGCTGCGTGAATTCCTCGGAGGTTCCTCCTTCCATTACTGATATCCTGAACATCTAAATATGGCGACGTCCCGACAAATTTGCCGGGACGTTGCCATATATAGCAGTTTTTATTTCTCAATCTTTCAGAAAAATTTTGTCTCTTCTCCGGTCATGGCCGTGAGCAGGTTGTTGGCAAGACTGCTGGCTCCAATACGGAAAAGATCCTTGTTGAGCCACTCATCACCCAACACCTCTTTAACTATGGCATAGTATTGCACAGCCTCTTCAGCTCTGCGGATGCCACCGGCTGCCTTAAAACCAACCTTACGTCCTGTCTGAGCATAGTATTCACGGATGCACTGACACATTACGTAGGCGCCCTCCAATGAAGCTCCCGGATAAATCTTACCCGTAGAGGTCTTTATGAAATCAGCATCACTCCACATGGCCAATATTGAAGCCTCCTTTATGGCGGCAGCTGTTTTCAACGCACCTGTCTCAATAATCACTTTCAATTTAGCTCCCTTGGCCGTATGCTTGAGTTCGATAAGCTCGTCGCAGAGATCCTCATAATTCTTATCGCGGAAATAACCGAGATTCATCACCACATCCACTTCATTTGCGCCACCGGCCACCGCCAGAGCCACATCAGCCACTTTTACCGCAGTGAAAGTCTGGCTCGAAGGGAAGCCACCGGCCACAACGTCTACGTCAACTCCGGTAACATCAAGCGTGGAACTTACCACTTCGGCGAAATTACTGTAGACGCATATAGATGCTACATTGTTGTATTGGGGAAATTCGTTATCAAAGTCATTCACTCGTTTGGTGAAGGCTGTCACACTCTCCTGACTGTCTTCCGTGCTCAGTGTAGTAAGGTCGATTGAACTGAATAGAAACGCATACACTTCAGGAGTGGCGTATGCAGGAGCTTTCTCTATTATCTTTTTAACTGCCGCCGATACTTCGGCATCGTCTGTAATTACCCGGCTGTCTTCAATGGCCTTCTGATATCTGTCCATAATTCTTAATTTCTCTTGGGTTTCTTCCGTCACAGGTTAGCTCACATCCTCCCCCTACAGAGAGAATCCATACTGACCCTGCAGAAACAATATACATTTTTTCTATCTATTAGAAAAACAATCGGAAGGGCCATGTGGTTTTAACCACCCGGTCTTTTACTTTACGAAAGACCACACGACGAAAGGCCACACTGAAGTTTATTTGCGGCGCGGGGCGATCCTGTCGGGATTCTGGCGCAGGAACTGTTCCCACGACTTCGCTCCTTTCTCAATCTTCGGTTTGCCGCTTTCATAGAAATGGGTCAGGGCCGCTGCAAGAGCATCGGTGGCGTCAAGTAGCTTCGGCATGTGATCTTGCGGTATATTGAGTATGTATTTCAGCATCGAAGCTACTTGCTCCTTGGAGGCCGAACCGTTGCCTGTGACCGACTGCTTAATCGAAAGAGGTGCATATTCACATATAGGTATGTCACGTGCGAGAGCAGCCGCCATAGCCACACCCTGCGCACGACCAAGCTTAAGCATCGACTGCACGTTTTTACCGAAGAACGGTGCCTCTATAGCCACCTCGTCGGGAAGATACTGGTCGACCAGACCGGTGATGCGCTCGAAAATACGGCTCAGACGTCGGTAATGACTCTCCAGCTTGTTAAGCTGTATCACGCCCATCACTATCACCTCGGCCTTCTTTCCCTTTACTCCGAGCACTCCGTAACCCATGACATTCGTGCCGGGGTCTATGCCCATTATTATGCGGTCATACTCCAGGTTACCACGCATTGACTGCCCTTCAACCGGGAAAGGCTTGCCGGGATTGTTCATAGAGGGATAATGTCAAGAAGTGTGGCAAAGAAAAGGGCATGCGGACCGAATTTCGCTGTGAAATCTCCCAACACCGGCGGAAGTGTCGTGTCATTCCAGGTGTGGGCGTGATCGGCAGAATCAAATTCAGCCTGAAGAGCTATGCTGAGTCCATGATCGGGATCAGGTTTCTGACCACCGGCCTCTATGACTGTCTGCAGACGTGGATTGACAACCAAACTGTCCTGATTGAAAAGTTTGCCTATAGCCTCGGAACGCATCCAATTCAGAAACTCATCTTCGCGTTTGGGCTCTATTACAAATGTTATGTTATAAACTACCATCTTTCTCTTACTATTTTAATGTATGGATATACGATTTACTAATGTATGGATATAAAAAAA
>CAZPHL010000122.1:0-4220 GCA_964586465.1 uncultured Sangeribacter sp. | reverse complement strand
CTATCTCCTTGTTCCGTGCGTCCTGCTTTTCAAGTTTCTCCATAGGCGACAACGGTTTCTCGCCTAATGATGCGGCTCTATTACGGCTTATATAGCCAAACGAGAGATTAGACTGTCCTATTTCGGCGTAGAAAGTAATCTCGCCATTCTCACGCCTACGGTTTAGTTCTGCTATAGCCTTAATATGACGTTCCCTTGCTTCCTCGTATTCTGCGAGTGTCGCTTCAAATTCCTCTTTGGGGTCGAAGTCTTCCGCATCGGGAGCTTCAGCCAATTTGGGAAAATGTGTCACATAGTCGGTAGTCACAATCTCATACCCCATATCCGTAAGTCGCTTCACAGCCTCGGAGTTGTAACAATATTTGCCATGACTTATTACGATACGAGGGTCATTCTCAACTGCTTTTATTACCTCGTCCACTATGTGTGATGTAACTTTCTCTTCAAGGCACTTGCGGTTGGTGCAACTGCCACAACCACCGTCACTGAAAAGTAGCAGATGATTGGTATTGCTCGGACACAGGGCGCATACGCTCTTGTCAAAACCATAATGCACCAGATTGTTGGTGTAGTGATGTTGTATGGCTTCCGCAATTTCGGTGGCTTTCATGCCAAGCCAACTGCCATAACCTCCGGCATTATTGAGGTGCTGCTCATACACCTCACGCTGAATGTCCTCTCCATACCGGCATATCTCATTAGCTACGCCTATGGATATGCTCTCTGCCGTCATAAGTTCGGCAATTTCAGGAATAAGGGCTGTAAACTTGAGACGTGAGCGGATATAATTCTCACACTTTCCGAAAAGGATAGCGAGAGTGGAGACATCATGGCGTCCGCTGTCAATGAGACGCTGATAGGCGTTGGCTTCCTCTATTGGGGTCACGTCCTCACGGTGGAGATTTTCGGTTATGGCGATTTCCTCTGCTTCTTCATCGGAATATGTCGCTATTGTTACAGGCATTTCTGCGAGACCTGCTATTTGGGCGGCTCTGTATCTGCGCTCCCCAAAGACGATTTCGTAGCGGTCGGTATCAGCGAGTGGGCGTACCTTTATAGGCTGAAGCACTCCCTGCTGACGGATACTCTCTGCGAGTTCTGCGAGGCTTTCCTCGGCATAGTGCTTGCGAGGGTTGTATGCACTTGGTTGAATGTTTGCCAATGCAACCATTGTGAGGTTCATTGCGCTTGCTGACTGAATGGCGGTTGTTGTCATACCTTAAATGATTTAATTGTGGGTTAATGTTTATTTTTTCCCTTACTTCAGTCCCTTATTGTCGGAACCGTTTGTGGGTTTTATGATGCCCCACACAGTCATCGGCAATGAGCTTTATGCGACGGTTTTTCTGGGAAATTACTCTCCGAAGGAGGAAGAATTTTGCAGAAATGCACTTCAAACCGACGAATCAAGCGGCGATGACAGAACTTTGCATCGGTAAAACCAACCGGTTCCGGCATGATGGGATCGAATCCCGGATCTCGAAGATGAAAGGTAGTACCGGGTGGATTTGACTGTAAAACCGGCTTGTAATGTTAAAAAGGTAGGGGGATAAATTATAAAAGGATAAAAGAGGCAATGCAAAGTTAAAAAAGGGATAGTCATGAGAATAGTACAACAAGGATTCTGAAATCCTACAAAAAGGAAGACACGCATAGGTCAGAAGCAGAGACCTCCAACCTATGCAAATCTTCTATAAGTTTCACTCAAACCATTCGGGATTATCGAGCTTGAGGAGTTCAATCATCTGTTCATCGTCAAGCTGAAGGTCTACGACATTGGTAAAGTAGAAAATCTCATCATAGATACTTTCTGCTTCTTTGCTTGCAAAACCATCGTTTTCATCCCCGAATGCCCTCGGATGTAGAGCGTCAAGGAAATCCGTGCCGCCGATTACAAGTTTTTCTCCATCCTTGTCTTCCACCACGCGACAATGATATGTATTGCCGTTAAATTCATAATCCTTGTATTCCATACCTTTATGTATTTGATATTTCTATTTCGTGAATGAAACAGTATGCATCATCATTATCTTCTATGATTTTATCAAAATAGGCAGTCACGTCATCTTCCGACTTAAATTCCTGCTCCGTCATTTTCCCAATCCACGAGATTGCATCCTCAAGGTCGGTAAAATACTCCTGCTGATAACATCCGTCCTCGGTGCATAGGTCTACATAGTAGCGGTCGGGATAGTATTCACCGTAGTCATCATTGGTCTGATATATTCCCATTCCCGGTTCTTCAGTATAGTAGTAATAGCCGAGAGAGGGGTATTTTTCACATATAAGAGTCATAACCTCGTCTGCTGCGCTCCATGCGGTTTCAGTCGTGAATTTCAGTGTATCGGCTGATAATTCAAGGTTATTCCAGTCTCCACGACACCACACGTCTTTCCAATTTTTACCCAAAGCTTCAACAAGGCATCCGAGCCAAGACTTTCCGAAACCGTTTTCTACTAAAGGTTCGTTTCTTTCTTCAAGACCTTTCATTATGTTGTGGAGTTCTTTTAACTCCTTTTCTTCTCCTACAAACGTGTAGGATGTATAACACCAGTTAGGCATGATTACATAGTTTTTTAGTTTTACTTCATTTTCCCTACTTTCGGTCTATTTTCGACCTTACGGGAGTTATTTCAGGGCAGAATCAAGGTAGCGAGGAACATGAGGACAAGTCTGGCAACGAAAAATACTCTTGTCCGGCAAGGAAGATTTTTCGGACGCCATCTGCAAGACCGGGAATTGGCATCAATGGATCGAAGCCTTACCTTCGCGCTGACAATAATCCCGGAGTGTCGATGAATACCGATGAGCGATAAGGTTTATAAATGGTTTCCGGGGATAAAAGAGGATATAAACGGCATATCATGGATATAAAAGGAAATCCAACAAAGTAAAAGCCTATGGTTCACATAGGCTTTTCAAAGGAAGGAGGCTGATTATAATTCCTTTGATGAAATAGTCAGCGATGCGATTTTGAACGGCAGGGCAGAAAAGAAATGTGGTATTGTAATGCTCTCGGCTATACTTGTGCCGCTGAAATCGTCCAATAGCCCTATTGCTGACATCTTCCTTAAGAGTTCCAAAGCTCCCTCGTCCTCCAAGTCGGCAGAAATCTGACATGAATATCTCTTGATGACATATTCGCTCCCGTGGATATTCTCTATCGTTTCCGTCCATGTTCCGTTACCTTTGCCGATGCCTTTCACGCTTTCTGCAAGTTGGGCATTCTCGCGTGTTATCTCTATCTCGTCCGACAATGCTTGTTCAGCTTGCTCAAGACTTGAAAACACATTGTTTACGATGTGGATGCCTCCGTCCTCCGAACTGGGGCAAAAGCCGCTTACACAAAAAATCTTCATGGTTGCAGTTGTTTTTAAGTTGATACTCTCCCTTTCATTCGGACTTTGCCGACCATCCGGGGATTATTTACGTGCTACCGGAGGTTGGAAAGTGAAATAATTACAAGTCTGTCTATTGGTAAAATACTCTTGTACCGGCGAGGAAGATTTTACCAACAGACACCGGTAGGCCCGGACTTGTATGTAAGTAACGGCAACCTAACTTCGCATCGGAAATAACCACGGTTGGTCTTGGAGGCCAGAGAATTGAATAAAAAAGGTTATGAACTTAGAAATACAAAAGGATATAACTGGGAAATGTGGCGCAGGGTGTGAGGACGGCCGAAAAAACGAAATAGTCGTAAATGGAGAAGTGTAAGCGATGCCTGCCTGATGAGATTGCTGGAACTGCCATAAAGGAAGGCAAGAAGGAGTATGTCGGCACAGGAACAATACATTCATGTTTGTCCAGTAATGACTTTCTCCGTACTTCCCTTATGGGGCACAGTTCGGGCAATGAAATACCAAAGGCTTATTCATCGCTACTATGTAATCTACGACCATAGAGTGTCGAGCCGTCCTTATGAATCCGAGCCGGCATTTATTAACTCATATAAAAGGGAATTGTAATAAAAATGGTTGGCACGGGAGTAAAAGCTGATTATAACAGGAGTATCTTTTCGCTCGGTTGTAGTAATGGATGTTCCTAACAATAGTAATATCCCTGCCCGGTTTCACAACCAGACAGGGAATAAAGGTTAAATATATGGTAATTTTTAAGCAGCTTTGTCGGTGATGTCAGCTACAGGCTGTGTATCTTCAGCCTTTTTCAGCTCGTCATCAATCTTTTTCTGCAGAGCCTCGCACTGAACTTTGAGCCTT
>CAZPHL010000121.1:0-4224 GCA_964586465.1 uncultured Sangeribacter sp. | reverse complement strand
CAGAATAATGATCTCCAACCTGTAGTAGAACTATATTTCTTTATCAAAGACAATGCAAAGCGCGCCATTCAGCTTGAGCAGGAACTGACACGCCTTGCCAGCGAATAATTCCCACTCAAATATTTATGGCAACCCAAAACATATCTGACACCCATACTTCACCATCCATCCCGGAACAGGGACCTACAGGAGGTTACTATGCATTCCTGATTCTCTATCTTGTGCTCTTGAGTGCGTTCGGGTCATTTGTAAATGATATGTATCTCCCCACTCTTCCCGAGATGGTAAGATACTTCCACACCAGCCGCCCCACAGTTCAACTCGGTCTTACCTTCGGAATGATCGGTCTGGGTCTCGGTGAGATCATCCTCGGCCCTTTGAGCGACCGTTTCGGACGAAAACCGGTGTTGATCGTGTCACTTATAATTTTCTGTATAGGTGCCTTGTGTAGCGTGTGGTCAAAGACAATACATGTATTCCTATGGTGGCGTCTCGTACAGGGTGTAGGCGCTTCGGGAGGTTACTTTCTTGCACGCACCATTCCTGCCGACTTATATAAAGGACGCGCCCTGGCAAAGGTTATGGCTCTTGTGGGAGCAATCAATGGTTTCGCACCTGCGTCAGCCCCGGTTATCGGTGGTCTGGTAGCTCGTTCCATAGGATGGCAGGGTATTTTCTGGATTCTCTTCGGCTTTAGTGCCCTTCTGCTTATTCTCTCTGCAGCCTTTAAAGAATCTCTTCCCAAATCACGCAGAGTGACCGGTCGCTTCGGAGCCGCTTTCCATAACTATGTTATTCTTTCACGCAACCGTCATTTCGTGACTCATGTGTTGCTGAAAGGAGCTTCACTCGGTGTGCTCTTCGCCTATATCTCTTCAGCCCCCTTCATTATCCAGACACATTACGGTTATTCTCAGCTGCAATTCGGTCTGTTTATGGGTGTCAACGCTCTCTTTGTGGCAGCAGGTGCCACTATGGCATTGCGTTTCAAACCACTTAAAAAAGCTGCGGTTTACGCCGCATGGGGTCTTACCGCTACAATTATCATGCAGTTTATATGCTTCTATACAGTCAACAATGTATGGGTCTACGATGCTCTTAACCTTCCGATGCTCGTTTGTCTCGGCATGCTCTTCACCGTAGGCAATACGTTAGCCATGAATGAAGGACGCGAATGTGCCGGTGATGCTTCCGCTTATATCGGACTTGCAGGTTATCTGTTTGGAGCTATCGTCAGCCCGCTCGTAGGCCTCGGCGACATTCTCCACTCCACACCTATTTGTATGGGCGTACTCACACTCATCACTTTGGTAGCCGCCCACATGTCACGCGAACTGTCACCCGATCTCATGGCGCAATCACAGCAACCTCAGACCTCCTCACAACAAAAAAGCTGAAAACTTACGACAATTATCGAAAAATCCCTCTTCAACGTGTCACAACCTATGGTTATGACACGTTTTTATTATGTTTAATATTTAATAATTCAGAGTTATCGGGTTTTAATAATTACCGTTGGAATATTGTCTATGTCACCTTGATATCTTTATTCCTCCAATGTTAAAACTTGTAAAAAAAGTATTAATCATTTGTTCATCCTGTAATAAATTTCAGTTGAATGTGTCTTTTATAAAAAACCACATACTAATATTAAAACCCAACATCCGTTGCTTCATCTGATGGAAAAGATTTATCACAGACTGCTCTCTCTTGTTTCGTTGCTATTGTTATTCATGACAGCTGCCGCCGCTCCTTATTCAGTCATAGGGGAAGTGCGTGATTCTCTCGGTCAACCGGAGAGTTTCGCCACCATAAGGATATACCAGCTCACTGACACTGTGACACCGCTCTCAGGAGGTGTGGCAGGAGAAGATGGAAAATTTCTTATTGATATCGCTGACCCGGGCGACTATAGGGTAAACATATCCTCTTTCGGTAAAAATGACTTCAACAAAAATATAACTCTCACAAACCAATCTCCTGTAGCTGACCTTGGCACCGTAATACTTGACAATACCACAGGTCAGTTGGAAGAACTGGTGGTGACAGGCCAACGTCCCCTTATCTCAAAGGAGATTGACCGCATCGGTTACGATGTTCAGGCAGATAATGATTCCAAGACCTCCCAGCTTGACGAGATTCTTAAGAAAGTACCCCTTGTCAGTGTCGATGCCGACGGCACTATCAAAGTTAAAGGCTCTACCGACTTCAAGATTTATAAAAACGGACGTCCCAATAATTCCTTCTCACGCAACGCCAAGGATATATTCAGGGCACTTCCCGCTTCAATGATTAAGAAGATCGAGGTCATCACAGATCCGGGATCACGTGAGGACGCAGAAGGCACCTCTGCCATACTTAATATCGTGACTATGGAAAACACTGTGGTGAAAGGAGTGATGGGAAACCTAAGCTTACGGTATAACCGATATGACAGCTACCCCGCTCCCAATATCTGGCTCAATTCGCAGATTGATAAATTCAACCTCTCTTTTTATGGAGGCCTCAACCCCTTGTCGCGCCGTAGCAATAAGTCCTCCTCGGAATCATTAACCAAATATGACAACACAGGTAATGAACTTCTCTCCACCAACGATACGGAATCTCACGGCAAGATTATCTTCACAGGCATCGATATGAGTTTCGAGCTTGATACCCTGAATCTCTTCACAGCCGAATTTGGAGGCTACTGGTATAATATCAATTATGAATCAAACGGTAAAAACATTATGCGCGCCCCCGATGGTGCTCTCTTATATTCATATCGATCAAGAGGAACCACATCCCCCAATAGCTATGCCGACTTTAACGGAGGATTCAACTATCAGCGTTCCACAAGGAAGAAAGGGGAAGCTATAACTTTCTCTTACATGATTTCCACCACCGACCAGAAACAGAATTCCATCACTTTATATGACGATGAGGAGAATATGCCTGTGCCATATACAGGCACCAATAATGACTTCCATCTGAATTTCATCGAACAGACAGGGCAGATTGACTGGACTCGACCGATAACTGATATCCATAAGTTCGATCTGGGCACCAAGTATATCAACCGTCGTAACCACTCCATCAACAATCAGGAATATTTCGACTATCAGAAGACTCACTCCAACTTCATACACACCACTCAAGTGCTCGCCCTCTACTTCGATTACCGTGTGAAGTACAAGAAATTCGGCGCCCGTGCAGGTCTGCGCTACGAATACTCTCACTTAGGTGCCAAATACCGTGACGGTTCAGAGAATCCTTTCTCAAGCTCCCTCAACGACTGGGTACCTAATGCCGCTTTGTCTTATGATCTCAACGATTTCAATACGCTTAAACTATCCTACTCCACACGTATAAACCGTCCCGGCATAAGTCAGTTGAATCCTGCTGTGGTAAATACCCCCAGCTCCATTTCCTCCGGTAATCCTGATTTGGGTTCCTCCCGCTACCAGTCGTTCAATCTTAATTACTCCCTTATGAAAGGTATGTTTAATTTAGAATGGACCACCGCCTATTCATTCTCCAACAATGCCGTCATATCCGTACAGGAGCTCCTTGCCGGTGACATCCTTAAATCCGGTTATGCCAACGCCGGACGCAACCGCAGTTTCTACACCGGTTTATGGACACAATGGAACGTTACAAGGAAAACTCAACTCATGCTCATGGGTAATGCCAATTATCAGTATTCCTCCAATAAATCATTAGGTCTTAAGGAACATGGTTGGGGCTTTAACACCAATTTCCGTGTGCGTCAGCAACTCCCTTACAACTTCGACATCGCCGGAATGTTCACCCTCTATAATGGAACTCCGGGACTCTATTACCGTAGTCCTTTCAGCTTCAAGGACTGCTGCTACTATACTATAGATATCACAAAGTCGCTGCTTAAAGAGAAGCGCCTCACGCTCCGTGCCGGAATACGTAATCCGTTCATGAAAGGGAGTAGAAAGTACGTTTCAATACCTCAGAATGCAGGTTACACAGGCTACTCAAAAAGCTACAGCTACAATAATTCCAACATCTTCTACTTCTCCGTAAGCTACCGTTTCGGATCTCTCAATGCTTCCGTGAAGAAAACCGCCGCCTCCATCTCCAACGACGACCTCGAAGGACGTAAAAACTAAACCGACTCACAGGTCTATACATACATAAACACCGGTCCGTTCTCATCAAACGGGCCGGTGTCGTTATTAATACTGTCTACCGACAGGTCAAGTCTAAATGTTC
>CAZPHL010000120.1:0-4440 GCA_964586465.1 uncultured Sangeribacter sp. | reverse complement strand
GTATCTTGAGGTAAAAAAGTGATTTGAGAGCGTTCGATGTGAATCGGACGCTCTCTCATTAATAACTTAAAAAAGTTGTTTTTTAGCTTTTTTAGAGTTAAATTTGCAAATTAACTGCAAAATTAACTCTAAAAAATATGCTACAAGACTTTTCTGTAGAGAATTTCCTCTCTTTTGACGCCCGACAAGAGATTTCTTTTGAGGCTACTATTGACAACTCATCAGAAGCCTCTCTTGTAGTTAAACTCAAACATCCTAAATCGGGCACTATAACCCGATTATTACGGATGTCAGCTATATATGGTGCTAATGCTTCCGGCAAAACAAATCTACTTTATGCTATTGATGACGTATGGAATAAACTCTACTATCCTTTTGTATCTAAAGATGACAAAATCTTGTTCCGCCCTTTTGCCACCAGAAGGGAGGAAAATACAAAAATAGAAGTATCTTTCTTCATCCAAGGTATTAAATATGAATATAAGATTGAGTATAATGGATCTGAGATTGTAAGAGAGTTATTGGAATTTAATCCTAATGGAGTGATGTCGCAGTTCTATGAACGGAAACATAATTACACCACCAATCTTCCGGAAATAACCTTTGGCAAAAATGTCGGACTGGATAGTAAGACAGCCTCCACCATTATAATCAACACACTCACAAATCACACTGTACTCTCCACCTACAATAAGATTTCGGTAGAAGCTCCGGCATTAGAAAAGGTAATGAAGTATATTCGGAATTCTGTCCTTAATCCACAAGACAAGCAGACGATTGACTCTTTATTGAAAGCAACCTTAAGACACTCGTCCAAAAAGGAATTTCTACTGCATGCCATACGTGAGGCTGATTTCAATATCAGTGATATTATTAGTAGAAAGGTGAATCAGGATGATTCCAAAATAGAATTTGAGCATACCTACTCCAAAGGCAAATTCTCAATGCCTATTGAATCGGAATCAGCAGGTACGTTATCCTTCATAGAGAAAATGGACTTGTTATATGGTGTCATTAAATTCAACAGGTTTCTGATGATAGATGAGCTTGACAATTCCTTACATCATGATTTATTAGTGTATTTCTTACAGACCTTCCTATCGAACGAGAGCGAAGCCCAACTGTTGTTTACAGTGCATGATCAATTGATACTTACGGAAGACTTCATGCGACAGGATATGGTATGGTTCACTGAGAAGAAAGAGGACACAGCCTCTACAGAACTGTTTTCTGCCGATGATTTTAACCTCCGTAAGAACGCATCAATTTTCAATGCATACAAACTTGGTAAATTTGGAGCGAAGCCAACAATTGGTTCACCTTTCCTCATCGTAAAATCTCTGTGAAATGAAACGGTCGGAACGAAAGAAACGCTCATTCAAGAAAGGAGCCGGTATTGCTGTTATCGGTGAAGGGCCTACCGAACAATATTACCTGATGTCAATCCAAGGATTGATGAAAGCCAATGTCTATCCCAAAGTTGTAAAAGATGGAATGGAATATCTGATTTCAAGGGTGGAAGAATGTATTGTGGAAGGGTATGATAAAATTTATTGTCTGATAGATATGGATAATAAATCAGGGAAAAAAGAAAAATCGGAATATAAAGCTTTTCTGAAGAAATATTCAGGAAAAAAAATAAAGAATAAGCAAACCGGAGAGGATACAGAAATCATAATCATCGAAAACTATCCTTGTTTAGAAATCTGGTTTTATTATTATTTCCGACTCACCACCGGATTGTATTCATCGTATGAGAATATCAATCCGTTAAAGCCGGAGTTGAGAAAATTCCTACCTGAATATGAGAAGCGAATAGAGTTCTTCAAGAAATGTGGAGGAATTCATCAATATCTGATCTCCAAAGGAGGAATGATTGAAAATGCAATCAGAAATTCCAAATTATCTATGAGTCATCATACAGAAATGGAAGAAGGTGCTTTCAGCGAGATGAGTCTAATGCTAAGTTCTCACTTAAAAGTTTGAGATTGAAGAGAAGAAGGAGATATAAGAATCATGGGGATTTTTCGTTTATAAGTATAGCATTATAATGCTGTTTAACATACATGAATACGAACTTAGCATAATACATAAAAACCTTATATGTTGCCATGAAGAGATCATGTTTATTAATAGTGGCGGTTGCAGGCCTCTTTGCGGGTTGTAGCCACACCTCCTCATATCAATCCGGATCATACACTTCAAAAGTAGATCCCCGTATAGGCTCGGGAGAACACGGCCATGTGTTCGTGGGAGCCAATGTGCCGTTCGGGATGGTGCAGGTGGGTCCGACAAGTGTGTCTGAAGGCTGGGACTGGTGTTCAGGATATCATGAGAGTGATTCTACAGTAATCGGTTTTTCACATACTCATCTATCAGGAACAGGATGCGGAGATCTTCTCGACATAACAGTGATGCCCGTGGTAGGCAACGATCTTATCTATGCACGCGGTAATACAGATTCCATCGGTTCGGGACTTTGGTCGTATGGTGCCCGCTCACAAGAAGTGGTGACGCCGGGTTATTATTCAGTTCCTTTGACCCGCTACGGAATATTGGCGGAGATGACAGCCACACCAAGAGTGGGATTTCATAAATATAGTTTTCCTGATTCCGAAGAGAGTGCCGTGGTTTTCGACATGCTTGACGGCGGCAACGATGATCGACCAACCGAGGTGCACATGGAAGCGGTTGGCGACACAAGAATACAGGGCTGGCGTCATTCCTACGGTTGGGCAAAAGATCAGAAGGTGTATTTTGTGGCTGATTTCTCAAAACCTTTCAAGAGTTTTGAACTTAAAGGAGAGGATGGTCTTTTCGGACGTGTCAATTTTACCACTTCATCTTCAGAGCCGCTTTTGATGAAAGTAGCTTTGTCACCCGTATCGGTGGAAGGAGCTGCCGCCAATCTGGAGAAAGAGCTGCCGGGATGGGATTTCGATTCTACTGTAGCCTTGGCTGATACACGCTGGAATGATGAATTAGGTAAAGTGAAGATAAAAGGAGCTACCCCCGATGAGGAGAAGATTTTCTATACATCTCTATACCACACCATGATAGCTCCGTCAGAATTCTGTGATGTCAACGGTGATTACCGCGGGGCTGACGGGAATGTAGTAAAAAATGCAAACCACACCACCTATACCACTTTTTCACTTTGGGATACCTACAGAGCTGAGATGCCCTTGCTGAGCATCACACATCCCGACCGTTATGCAGATATGGTCAACTCTATGGTGGATATTTCCGAGAGCCAGGGACGACTTCCCGTATGGCATCTCTGGGGATGTGAGACCGACTGTATGGTAGGCAGTCCGGCCCTTCCGGTGGTGGCTGATGCTATCGTAAAGAAAATTCCGGGCATAGATGCGGAGAGAGCTTACAAAGCGTTGCTTAAGACAGCTATGGATACGATACGCGGTAACGGTCTGCGTCAGAAATACGGTTACATACCTTTTGATATGAAGGATGAATCTGTGGCATACGATATGGAATATGCTTTGGCTGATTGGGCAGTGGCTCAGGCTGCTCTTGCCATGGGAGATTCGGCATCTTACAGATATTACGAAGACCGAAGCCATTCTTACCGTAATTATTTTGATCCATCCACGGGATTCATGCGAGGTAAGGACAGTAAAGGAGCGTGGCGAACACCTTTTAATGTTTATGATGCCTCCTATGGCACCAATGATTACTGCGAAGGTACAGCCTGGCAATACACATGGCTTGTTCCGCATGATGTGAAAGGGTTGAGAGATTGTTTCGGTTCGGATGAAAAGATGATAGCCAAACTTGATTCACTTTTCATCGTTAGTTCCAAGTTGGAAGGAGATGATATTTCACCGGATGTTTCAGGGCTTATCGGTCAGTACGCTCATGGAAATGAACCCGGTCACCACACAGTTTACCTCTATACCATGTTGGGTTATCCGGAAAAGACAGCCGACAAAGTGCGTGAGATATTAGCCACCATGTACACGACGGCGCCTGACGGTATCTGTGGAAACGAGGATGTGGGTCAGATGTCGGCATGGTATGTTCTGTCAGCCATGGGTCTGTATGAGGTTGAACCGGGCAGCGGAAGATATTGGTTTGGTTCGCCACTTTTTGATGAAGTTGAGATAGATGTGCCGGGCGGTAAATTTAAGATAATCGCTGAAGGAAATTCTCCTGAAAAACGTTACATCGACAAGGTCATGCTTAATGGCAAAGAACTTGATAGACGCTATATAACTTATTCAGATATCATTTCCGGAAGTGAATTGAAATTTATAATGAAATAAAAAATAATGTACGGCTTAAAATTAAGCCGTACATTATTTTTTGTTTCCTTTACCAAATAATTCAGCATGAGAACCAAGTCTTACCAAATCAATCTCATTAGTCTCCTCATCAATCCATATCAGAAGAAAATCTCATAATCCCATAGACTTGAACATT
>CAZPHL010000119.1:0-4450 GCA_964586465.1 uncultured Sangeribacter sp. | reverse complement strand
GGATACCGCGTACGTTGCTGATTTTCTCTTCCTTTTTCACTTTAGCCGCAGCTGTTGTAGGAGCGGGCTTGGGATTCTGAGATTCCATAATGTTAAATAGTGTTTGTTTGATGATTAAATATGTTTAGTTTGTGTTGTCTTCGGAGGAATATGACTAAGTCATCCTGACCGTTAATGATGGGTTTTTCATGTCTTAAGGCTATTTTTCTGTATTATAACCTAACGACAATGCAAAATTACAATTTAATTTGAAAAAATCAATACTTATTTAACGAAAAAAATATTTATGAATCTTGCCTATCTGTGAAAAATTTGTGAAAAAGTATATTTAACCTTTCACTTATGGTCGGCTCGGCGAGTTTTCGGTATCAAGTATTGAGTTTCCCGGGATTAAATTTATATACGGTCGGGTATGCCTATACCCGACCGTGAGAAAGATTTATTCTGATACGGCAGCTACACCGGGAAGAACTTTGCCTTCGATTGCCTCGAGAAGAGCACCGCCACCGGTAGATACGTAAGACACCTTGTCGGCAAGACCAAACTTGTTGACACAAGCTACAGAGTCACCGCCGCCTACGAGGGAGAAGGCACCGTTCTGAGTGGCCTCTACGATTGCCTCGGCTATGGCGCGTGAGCCGTCGGTGAAGTTCTCGAACTCAAACACACCTGCAGGACCGTTCCAGAGAATAGTCTTTGAAGGAATGATAGCCTCTACGAAAGCAGCACGAGTGGCGGGACCTGCATCGAGACCTTCCCATCCGTCGGGTATATCGTTAGCGGGGCAAACGATTGTCTTGGCGTCATTGCTGAAAGAATCTGCTGCGATGCAATCTGTGCCGAGAATAAGGTTGACTCCTTTGTCTTTTGCTTTCTTGATGATATCGAGAGCAAGGTCAAGCTTGTCGTCCTCACAGATTGAGTTGCCGATCTTTCCACCCTGGGCTTTGGCAAATGTATAAGTCATACCGCCACACAGAATGAGATTGTCCACCTTGTCCATAAGGTTTTCGATGATACCGATCTTGGTTGATACTTTGGAGCCGCCCATGATAGCTGTGAAGGGACGTTTGATATCCTTGAGGATATTGTCGACAGCCTGCACTTCTTTCTCCATAAGATAACCGAGCATTTTGTTGTCAGGAGTGAAATAGTCAGCGATTACAGCTGTGGAGGCATGTTTACGGTGAGCTGTGCCGAAAGCGTCGTTTACGTAAACATCCGCATAGCTTGCGAGTGTTTTTGCAAACTCCTTCTGACTTGCTTTCATAGCTTTCTTGGCCTCTTCGTAAGCGGGATCGGCTTTGTCGATACCTACGGGCTTGCCCTCCTCTTCAGGATAGAAGCGTAGATTTTCGAGCAGGAGCACCTCGCCCGGTTTAAGTTCTGCGGCAGCCTCGGCGGCTTTTGCACAGTCAGGAGCGAATTTCACATCGGTGCCGAGAGCCTTAGCCACGTCTTCGCGGATCTGGGCAAGGCTGAATTTAGGATTGATTTTGCCTTTGGGTTTGCCCATGTGTGACATGAGGATAAGGCTACCGCCGTCGGCAAGGATTTTTTTGAGGGTGGGAAGGGCACCGCGTATACGGGTGTCATCGGTGATGTGGCCGTTTTCGTCGAGAGGCACGTTGAAGTCTACTCTCACGATGGCTTTTTTACCTGCGAAATTAAAATTATCGATTTTAGCCATTGGTAAAATATGAGTTAATTTATGACTTAGTTGATTCTTGTCTTTACAGGGCATAGCCCGGATAGAGAGGCTGACCATCGCCCTTATAGGTTTCTTTTGGGATTGGTTGCGCAAAGATAATGTATTTTGATAAAAATAACAACAATTATTCTTAATTTTGCAGACAGATTTGTAATTTTTAAAATGATTCGTCTCATAAAATGACTAATGTAAGTGAGGAGGCTCAGGAGGTCTCGCAACTATACGAATATATTTATAAGGATATGCCCAAAGTGGAACGCCTTCCGGGTGCAGGTTCCGACAGGAGTTATTTCCGTTTGAGAGGACCTCTTGGAGAATCGGTGATTGCCACTTACGGAAATGACGTGAGGGAGAACCTTGTATTTTGTGATCTTGCAAACGCTTTCAGGAAACATGGTTGTGCAGTCCCGGAAATCTTGGCAGTCGGTGATTCAGGGAAGGTATATCTTCAAGAGGACTTAGGTGATATCCAACTTCTTGACCTCCTGTTCAGCGACAGCAGGATGGAGCTGGCTAAGAAGTCATTGGCAGCTTTGGCCAATATCCAGCTTGTCCCTCAAGAGGTGTGGCAAGATCTCGTGGGATGGGCCCCTTTCAACAGACGCCTTGTGATGTGGGATCTGAATTATTTTAAATATGAATTTCTGAAACCGGCAGTAATATCATTTGATGAAGATCGGCTTGAGAATGATTTTGAGAAGTTTACATCTGATCTTTGTAATAATGATGAGTTGCTGACAGGTTTCATGTACCGTGATTTTCAAAGCCGAAACATCATGGTAAAAGACGGTGAATGCCGTCTCATTGACTTTCAAGGGGGCCGCAAAGGTCCGTTGCTCTACGATGCTGTTTCTTTTTTATGGCAGGCAAAGGCCGGATTCACTGCCGGTGAGCGAGAGGAATTGCTGAGATTTTACGCAGGCCTTATCTCAAAGGGTAGAGGGGTGGCGCCGAAAGCAGTGCTCAAGGATGTTGATAAATTCGCCTTATTCCGCACGCTGCAAGTGTTGGGTGCCTATGGTTTCAGAGGTCTTGTGGAGAAGAAGTCGCATTTCATAGAAAGTATTCCGGGGGCGCTTGACAACCTCAAGGAACTAATCGATAAGAATAGTCTACGCGCATATCCGGAACTTGAGAAGGCTGCCAAGGCTTGCGTTGCCAGTCGCTTTGCAGGTAAAGAGAAAAAAATGGGGTTGACTCTTAAAGTCTTCAGCTTTTCGTATAAAAGAGGTTATCCGGAAGATTTGACCGGTAACGGAGGAGGCTTTATGTTTGATTGTAGAGGAATGCATAATCCCGGTCGTTATGAGTGTTATAAAAAGTTGACCGGACTTGATAAGGAGGTGATAGAATTTCTTGAGGAAAAGGGAGAGGTGCAAGGATTTGTATCCATGGCAATAGATATGGTGGCTCCCACTGTCGAGAGATACCTTTCGCGAGGCTTTACCTCATTACAGGTAGGTTTCGGCTGTACCGGTGGGCGTCATCGTTCTGTATATTGTGCACAAAGATTTGTTGAAAAGATTCTTGAGCGATTCCCTGATCTTACGGTTGAACTTTTACATAGAGAACAAGGGCAGGGGAGAATTTACAATATTGATATGAATCGAAAATGAAAGCTATGATTTTGGCGGCGGGACTCGGTACCCGTCTTAAACCATGGACACTAAGCCATCCGAAAGCTTTGGTGCCGGTGAGAGGCATACCCATGCTGGAGAGAGTGATAGTAAGATTGAAAGATGAGGGCTTTGACGAAATCGTAGTTAATATACATCACTTCGGAGAGCAGATCATTGACTTTTTGCGTAGTAAAGAATTCGGAATTGATGTAAGGATAAGCGACGAAAGGGGAGCTCTGTTGGATACCGGCGGTGGTATTGTTCACGCGAGAGAGCTGTTGGGTGACGAGGATGTGCTCATACACAACGTCGATATATTAAGTAATGCCGACCCCGGAAAGCTTATGGAATTGCATAAAGCTACCAAGGCCGGTGGAAGTCTTCTCGTGAGTGACAGAGATTCGAGCCGGAAACTTATTTTTGACCGTAATATGAACTTGAGTGGATGGCATCATCTTGGAGAGGATTTATACAAACCCACCGGTTATTCACTCGATAGTGCAGACAGAGAATATGCGTTCAGTGGAATTTATGTCACGACAGGGCGGATGCGCGAAGAGATGTGGAGTCTCTTTAACGACTCTGCTTTCCCCATCATGGACTATTTCCTCTCAGAAAAGAGAAAAGAGGTTATAAAAGGTGTTTTACATGAGGGGTTGCGGCTGCTGGATATCGGGAAGCCTTCTACGCTTGTGGAAGGTCAATCATGGTGGTGATGAAACCGATATTGTTGAGCTTGCGTATTTGCATTAAACTGGCACACGCATCCTACGATAAGAGCCACTACAGCTAATCCACCGAGCCACCATGTGAGGGCAATACTTGTGGTGAAGCATGATACGATAAGGAGGATGAAGCCAATTGCATAGAAGACTATTGATAATGCTTTCATAATAACAAGGATTAAGGAAATGAGTAATACTTAGTAATTTAATTGAATTAATTATTAACATAGGGTTAATGATTAATTCACATATATAACGAGTGGGGAGAGTGGAAGGTTTATAGGTGGAAATAAAAAAAAGGTGGAAATAAAAAAGGATTGTCTTCGCGACAATCCCAACAATTAGGTAGCCGATCCGGGACTCGAACCCGAGTCTCCACCGTGAGAGGGTGGCGT
>CAZPHL010000118.1:0-4633 GCA_964586465.1 uncultured Sangeribacter sp. | reverse complement strand
AGACAATGCCAAGTGCTAAAAGAATATAACCGGCTATTGCCCATGTTGTAGCCCACCAAGGTGAAAGAATGACAAGTTTAACACTATTGGTCGAAATGACTTCACCACACACCATCTTTACCTCCAGATTGTATTCTGACGGTGGAAGATTGGTGAAGGATATTTTATTTCCCTCCATCGGTATCCATTCTTTCTTATCCGGAAGAAGTCGGTAGTAGAATTTCTTGACACCTTTCAGACCGATAGCCGTCGGTACGCCAACAGTCAGAGTGAATGTATTTTCATCGTATGGTAATTTTATTTCATCCGCATAAACGATATTCTTTGTCAAGTCCTCAGGAACAGCGTGAGAAATTGATGTGAAAAGAATTGGATACTCATTCCTTACGAGGGCTTTAGGTTCGGGAGCGAATTTAACCACTCCGTTAATAGTACCAAAGTAAAAGATTGAGTCATCAGCACAAACTGCTGAATTGTAGGTAAATTCATTTGCCGGCAAACCATCGGCTTTGGTAAACACGGTGATCAGCCCTGAGTCAGGGTTGAAGCGAGTAAGACCATTGTTAGTTCCAAACCATAAGTTACCCATATTATCTTCCAAAACCTTATAGACTATGTCATCAGGCAGTCCCTCTGAATGTCCGTATGTCGTGAAGTCATCAGTGTCATTATTGTATTTGCTCAGACCACCTCTGTCAGTAGATATCCATATCCGCCCCTTGCTATCTTCCATGATTGAGTTAATGGAATTTGAACGCAATGAATTTTTTTGTGGGTGATTTTCATCATAAATGTATTTCTTAAACTGACCGTCAGCCGGATTATATTTGTATAATCCGCTCCCCATACTCCCAATCCAAATATTCCCGTCAGAGGCCTCACACATTGTGAAGATCCAATTGTAGCCTGTGGCATCAACATGAACAAAATCTTTCTCACCCGGATCACGGCGGTAAAGCGCATATCCAAGACCGACCCATTCATTTCCTTTTGAATCCTGAAGATAGGAGTAGACAGTATTTTCTGTAGAAAGTTGGCGGGGAAGATACTGGTATGGTTGCTTTCCTCTTTCATAGGCAAGAAGGCCGTTTCTCTCAAGTCCGATAAGCACACAACCATCGGAACGTGTAACGCACATTGTAGCACATTTCACCGTCAATTGTGCCGGTGGAGTTATGAAACTGTTAGTGGCAATATTGCGGATACTCACTCCGTTGGCCTCACTGCCAATTACCAATTGTTCAAAATCCGGAGTGAAGGCCAAACCCCTTACCCTATGCGAATTAACATCATAGGGATCAATCGCGCAGAAGTTGATTCCATCTTTGACTATATAATTAACTCCCCCAAACATTGTTCCTATCCAGAGATTTTTATTCTTGTCGGAGTAAAGATTATAGATGGTATTATCGGAAAGCGAATGAGGATTTACCGGGTTGTTAATATATTTACGTTGTTTGCCGGTTGTTCGATTGAGAGAGAACAAGCCTGTCTGAGTTCCGATCCATAATTCGTCATCTATTAATTCCAATGAGCGTAGATATAGATTTTCAGAATGTAAGGCCGGAAGAGCTTTAACAGAATAGTTATCGGCAGGATGCAAGGTATAAAGCTCGGCGTTTTCTGTAGCCACGAGTAAATTTGATTGCCCATCTTGCAAAATACGAGTAAACTTCTTTTTATCAGAAGTAGGGAATTTGAAGAAGACTTCGACCATTTCATCATTACCTTTATCATGTCGGAATATTTTGCCGTTAGAGCTGCACGCCCACAAGGTTCCGTCAGGTGTAACACACAAATCATTATAATAGTCTTCTTTGTACTGACTACCGGCCGGCATTTCATATTTGCTGATTCCTTCTGAAGAAGCTCTGAATATCCCCGTGTCAGGTATTAGTATCCAAATATTCCCTTTGTTGTCACCCTCAATGTCCTGAACCCAGTTCATGAAGTTGTTAGTAAGAGAATCCCATTTGTCAACGTAGGATATTGAGTCAGTTTCGGGCATATACAGATATACTCCCCGATCGGTTCCAATCCATATATTACCATCACTATCCTCATAGAGAGCTCCAATGTTATTGTTCCCCTTCTGCTTATTTTCATCGTAACAGACATATCTTTTGACAGAAGCTCCATCATAACGGTTGAGGCCGTTTGTCGTACCTATCCACAAAAATCCATCCTTGTCACGCAAAATAGCCTTAACATGATTTGCAGATAATCCTTCGTCAATACTAAGATGTGAAAAGATTTGGTCACATTCTTGTGCAGCTCCAATAAAAGGATGCTGAAGAATAGTGATCATAATGCATAATAGCCTCACCAAGTAGTTATATTGATTTAAGGAATTTCTTTTCATTTCAAAATCTGTATTGAATTAAAATGCAAAGTTAATGAATTTTTAGTACAATTACCTGTTTATGTGGTATGTTAGCTTCTTTACTGATTTAGTTTTTATTGTCAAGGCGAATACGCAACACCTTTACATCCTTAGGCGGAATATCCAAATTAAAACCGGTTTCTATAGCCATCGGCTCATGACCCCATAGTTCATCCGCATAATAGATTGCTTTCTTATGCAAGCCAAGGCGACTTAAATCGATTTTCTTGCCTGTGGGCTTATCTGAGAAGTTAAACGCCGCTACATACATTACATTATCTGTTTGATAATAAAACATGTCAGCGGCACTATCACCAATACCATGCTCAACAGGTCGGAATGATTTACACTTCCTTGCCATTTCGTTGATGTCCGGATTAGTTGCAATCTTCAGCACTCTACTTTTTGTTTCCTCTGTACCTGAATCACTAAGATCATCCCCAAGGATAAACAGACCTGTAATTGCAGATGAAGTCAAACGTGCTCTGTTCTCACCTTCCGTAACACCTTCCATAACAATATGGTCGGCATCATTATAATGATATAACCGATCGAGCCACCAGCCATAAGTAAGCGCATTAAGGGTATATTCAGTATTCTTTATGTCAGCCCATGCGTCACATCCTATACGGCGGCTATGTGCATAATGAGCAGGGAAAAGGGGTGCGATTGACAGATTTATCCATAATCTATTATCAATGACGGAATCAATGAAAGCCATTCCTTGGTTGTAGGCCTGTACACCAGTCATAACATCTTTGTCAAAATGAGAGTCTGCCTCGTATGCACCATGAGCCATAAAATCTATCTTTACAAAGTCATATCCCCATTCAATAAACTTATTAAGTTGCTGCTCAATGCGTTTTTTGACGGCAGGATGTGTCGGATCCAGAGCATAAGCCCCGTCGAAGTTGAGGATTTTGCCATCGTGATAAAGATAACAATCTTTGTATTTATAGTCAAGTGTTTCCACCACCTGTCGGTCCCCGTCCTTAATCCAGTCTGTAAATGGGCACCAGTAGATACCTGCTTTCTGTCCACGCGAGTGGCAAAGACGTGCATATTCAATTCGTTCCTCTTCGGTCATTCCACAATCCCAAAAAGAATCAAGACCTACGCATACTGTTGACTTCTCATTGAGAAAAGAATTGGGTTGTAGATGCGTACTGAAAAATTCGGAAGTCTGTGAGGCATTATAGAAATTGATATTACTCTGGATTTTTCCCCAGCTATTCCAACCGAAAGGTTTGGGATTCCACTCACATTGTTGGGGTGCGATCAGATTACATATATCTGCATAAGTCTCCATTCCGTCCCGCCAATCCGAGAAATAACCTATTAGTATTTTAGGCGATTTCACCTCAGTGCCTTTTACGGCTCCATGTTTTCTGACATCTCTGGTTAGATCAGAGGTGACTCCGCCAAAGACAATAAGTGAATCGAGAGTGTTTTCAGTTTTAGAAATTGCTTGAACACCTGTTTTCCAGGTGTCATGTTCTATTGACCCTACAACTAATGCAGCGCGGCTATCACTGTTGAATATCGCTGCAACTTCATAGCTTTGGGGTATTTCAGAGCCAAATGATGTTAATGTATATCGTACCCATGCATCGTTATCATAAGGTACTGAAAGGAAATGGTTACTGGTGGAGTCTGACGCTGTCACAGCGTCAGACATATACACCGGTGCCATATAATTCAACGTAACTCCCTTTATAGAACTTACGCTGAAGTCTGTCATTACATAATCTTTACCCTCATAGAGGCTGACAGACTGGAGAATTGTAATACAATCTTTTTTACCTTTTATTATAACCTTAATACCATTGCCGAACATATCTTTGAGTGGAGATGCTTCAGCCTTAATATTCGTCATTTTATCAAATGAAACGACGGAATCATCTATTCCCCAATGCGCAATACTGTGGTTCAGCACAATCTTTCCTTTGTGAATGGCGGTAATAGCACCGTTGTTTTCATCAACAGTTAATGTCCATTCAGATGTCTTGAAATTGCTTTCAGCCATCGCGGAATATGAGCAAAGGATTATGAGCCCTATTGCAATGGTATTACGGTAGATATGTGTGAATTTGGCATTCATGGGAATATTGTTTTATTTTATGTGTTTGTTTTAGTCTCGGCGCAGCTGAAGAAAACTGCGCCGAGATGAGAAATCTATTACCTATCGTTATCTATAACCTTTATTCTGATCCTCAGGAGTCATATCCTCGTTCTGTTCTATCTCTTCAT
>CAZPHL010000117.1:3094-4651 GCA_964586465.1 uncultured Sangeribacter sp. | reverse complement strand
GATGCTTCGGGCACAACTGTGAAGGAACTGAAACTTAGAACTGAATAAATTGTGACAGTTATGAATATGTCGAAAAAATATTCTTTATTGCTTGGCCTGTGTCTGAGCCTTGGGCTTACTGTCACTTCATGTGTGTCGGAAAATCCCTTTGACTCCGGTCAAAAAGAGGGTAGCCTGAGTATAAATGCCCAAATCAGGGGAGATGTCAGTGTCTTGACTCGTGGAGCAGATTATGATCAGGCAACACTCGAGGAAAACCTTGTTGTATATGTGGAGCGTGTCAGCGGCAGTGAACCGGGTCTTGTGAGAAAGTTTACAGGGCTCAGCAACATTCCTTCCTCTGTGTCTTTACCCGTAGGTAGTTATGTGCTTGAAGCTTGGACCGGTGATTCGGTATCGGCTTCATGGGATAAGAAATTCTATCGCTGCTATGAACCGGTTGATATAAAAGCTGCTGAGAATAAGCAGGTTGAACTGCATTGTAATATAGCCAATGTCATTGTGTCGGTCACCCCGGAATCCTTGGAATGTGGCATGACTGATTTCAACATCACTTTTTGGCATTCCCATAAAGGACAGAATGATGAATATGCTCTCTCTTTCGGAAGTCAGGAGATCACAGATGGGGCGAAAGGATATTTTATGATGCCCACTACAGATCATGTGACAGGTGCGAAGGAGGATGTGCTCCATTATCATATTACAGGAACGAAAAGTGATGGCACTGCAGTCAATGAGGATGGCGATTTGGAGAATGTTAAGGCCGCCCATGAGTATAGAGTGACCGTCAAAGCGGATAAGTCAAATGATTCGGTAGGAGGCGCATTAATACAACTTGAAATTGCAGAAATCCCTATTATAGATGGTGTGGTGGAGATTTTTCCGGCTCCTTCTTTCAAATTAATCTGGGGTGTTGACACGTTGGGTGTTGATAATCAGATTGATCTTACCGGAGCAACTGTCTATGATACCCAGCTCACTTGTCTTGCCTTTAATGGTGTTAAATCAGTGAATATCTCTTTTAATGAGAGCTTTGACAGCTTTCTGAATGACTATTTCCAAAAAAATGGCACTGATGCCAACTATAGATGGGATTCATCTACCCCAAGCTTCAATATTCTCAATGAGGCAACGCGACGAGAAGTAATGAATACGATGGGGATAGAATGGGAAAGAAGTTATGGAAATGACGTCCTTCAAGGTATAGGGAGCGGCTTATTACAGTTCCGTCCGGAGGGTCTTGAGACATCTGACTCAATCCAATATGATGAAATGACCCTGAAATTTACTGCAGGGTTCCTTAAGAGCCTTCCCCCGAGCGCGACCGAATATGTGGTGACTGTGGAGGTGAATGACGGATTCAAGAATACTACTTCCGTAGATGTACGATTTGCAAATACTGAGGATGCAATAGAATTCAAGGCACCTGTTGGCAGTGTAGATATGTCTGATCCAAAAAACATCGACTACACTGCAATTACAACCAACTCAGCGACTCTGTTTGGAGAGGTTTATTCAGATGAAGCAACTGATTACGGTATCAAGTATAGGGAAAGT
>CAZPHL010000117.1:0-2994 GCA_964586465.1 uncultured Sangeribacter sp. | reverse complement strand
GGAAGCATTGGTAAATTTGCGGCCGGGAATCTCTTTGTGGGTTCATACGACAAAACTGATGGCACGGATGGAGAACTTACTTTCGGACGTGAATATAATGGTTCTCATCCTAAAGCCGTGACACTCTATGCAAATTATCGACCGGGCACGGGAGTAAGTAGTAAAGGTGCGAATAATAATTATATTGCTGCAGGCGCTACCGACCAAGCTCAGATATATGTGGCCTTGACATCAGCCCCGGTTACAGTTAAAACAAAAACCAAGGAGTTATTCAATCCGGATGCGGATTATGTGATTGCATACGGTCAGGTGACATGGGATGGCAATTTCGGGGCCGACGGCGTTCTTGAAAAAGTCACAATTCCTTTTGAATATAATAGGGATCGGGCAAAGACTGTGAAACCTACACATCTTGTGATAGTTTGTTCTTCATCGAAATATGGTGATTACTTCAGCGGTGGTGAAGGTTCTACAATGTATGTGGACGATTTTGAATTGGAATATTAATATTTTGAATCGGAATATTAATAAAGGAAAGTACCTATAATTTTGATTCCGGGATGAGGGCTCAAACATAAGCTGTCATTCCGGAATCAAATTTTATGTCTTTAGTTTTATCAGATTAGGACAATTTGTTAACTTTGCAGCAAATATTTTTTATTATTGGAGATGGCAAAGATTAAACCTAATTCGACTTATTTTTTTGGTGTGCTTATACTTGCCTTCGGGTTATTGGCAGGGTGTATAAAAAATGACCTTCCATTTCCTAAAATTCAGCAGAATATAATCTCTTTGGAAGCTATCGGACAAAGCCGGGCGGCTTCTATCGACTCAGTAAATCTTGAGGCTACCGTCTATTTGAATGAGGATACCGACCGTGAGAACGTCCATTTCTCAGAATTTGTAATTTCCCCGGGAGGTGAGTCAAATGTCAATCTCCTGGAAGGTGGTTATGATCTCACTCATCCTATGATAGTGACATTGACAAGATATCAGACTTATAATTGGACTCTGCGGTCAGTGCAGGAAATAGAACGTTATTTCACTGTCGATGGCCAGGTGGGTGAGAGTGTGATAGATCCGGCTGCTTGCAGGGTTATTGTCACTTTACCTGAGTCAATTGACTTGTCAAAAGTACAACTTGAGAAGATTAAACTTGGACCGGCGGGAATAACGACGATGACCCCTTCACTTGTTCCCGGCATAATTGATCTCTCACAGCCTTTTAGGGTGGAGGTGACTGCACACGGACGTAGTGAATTCTGGACAATATATGCTGAGGTGGCCGAGTTGTTGGTTAGCACTACAAATGTGGATGCGTGGAGCCGTGTGGTATGGGCTTACGGTAGTTGCCCGTCAGACATGAAGGGTGGATTCCAGTATCGAAAGGCTTCGGATACACAGTGGACTACAGTTCCTTCTTCAAGCGTGACACAAGTGGAGGGCGCATTTTCGGCATGTATCTCTCATCTGGAACCGCTCACGGAATATGTTGTCAGGGCTATGGCGGGAAGCGATTTAGGAAATGAAGTGACCGTAACTACTGAGGCTACCGCAGATATCCCTGACGGTGACTTTGATCAATGGTGGCTTAAGAACAATAAGATCTGGTGTCCATGGAATGAGAATGGCGAACAATATTGGGATACGGGTAATACCGGTGCCGCTACACTTGGGCAAAGTAATGTAAAACCCACAGACCATACGCCGAGCGGAAGCGGACAGGCTGCCGAGCTCAATACGGTGTTTGTAGGTATCGGTCCTATCGGTAAATTGGCAGCAGGCTCAATTTATACTGGAAGTTTCCAAAAGGTTGACGGCACTAATGGTATACTTGATTTCGGTCGTCCGTGGAAGTTGCGTCCTACCAAGCTCAAGGGATATTATCAATATAAAACTGCCGACATCAATTATGTTTCTTCAGAATGGGAGAGCCTCAAAGGAAGGCCGGATTCATGCCATATATACGTGGCGTTAACCGACTGGACGGCTCCATTCGAGATACGAACCAATCCTAAAAACCGTCAACTGTTTGATAAGGATGCGGATTATATAATCGGTTACGGAGAGCTTATATTTGGTGGAACTATGGAAGATTATCAACCTTTTGAAATAGAGATCAAATATAAGACTACATCCAAAGTCCCCTCATATATGCAAATCACCGCAGCTGCTTCCAAATATGGTGACTATTTCACCGGAGGATCGGGTGCCGTGTTATATGTAGATCAATTTTCTTTTGATTATGACTATTGATTTTTGATTATGACTATTGACGAGAGTGAAATAGCGGCCAACATTTATTAAAATGGATAAAGAAAGTAAATTCAGTTGGAAGAAGAGGGGAAAGGCGTTTGTCTACGCATGGCAGGGCATGAAGGCTCTTCTTAGGTATGAACACAACGCCCGTATACATCTGGTAGCAGCTGTAGTGGCGCTGGGAGCGGGATGGTTTTTTAATATCTCCTCTATTGAGTGGTGTCTGATAGTTATCTGTATAGGTTTGGTGATAGCTGCTGAAGCACTAAATAGTGCTGTGGAGGCTTTGGCCGATACAATCACCACTTCATATCATCCTCTGATAGGGAGAGCGAAAGACCTGGGAGCGACCGCAGTGACGTTACTTGCTATTGTTGCGGTAATAGTAGGATGCATTATCTTCATACCTTATATATGTAAAATGATATTTCTCTATGGAGATTGATAGTTAAGAAAGGAAATATAAATAATTATAACAACAGAGGCGACATTCAATTAAAATGCCGCCTCTGTTTATTACAGAGCCAAAAAATGGAGATTAGAGAATTTATTATTAAAACAACAAATCAGAGCTTAAAGTTTAGGAAAAGCGAATAAATAATAGGATAAATTTCTCAATTTAGGCTTAAATTTCATGGCTATAAACGCTCGGAATAACAGTAATGTTCATGTCATTAACTTTTCTACATTTATTTTAACATTTGTTGATTTGATTAATTCTTAGCCGATTGCGAT
>CAZPHL010000116.1:0-4716 GCA_964586465.1 uncultured Sangeribacter sp. | reverse complement strand
CCGGACGTTCCCACACGCTCGAATAATGACAATGGCTACACCGGGTACGACCGCTACGATGTCAACTATACCCTGCTCTCCGATGCCACTCCTTCAGTGTCGGCCCTCAGTAACGATCCCTCGGTCAAAATAGCGATTGAACAACCTAACTCAGCTTCAGATAAAGCTACTGTGAAATTTGACTATAACGGTATAGTCAAGACCTACACTCTGATTCCCTCGAAACCCTGAATATGAAACATTGAGTTATATTTCTGATTTAGACCTCACGGATACGGCCGTTATTGTAGGTGTACTTATAATCACAGTCGGTAAAGAAATCATATCCTGAACGGTACATTTCCTCTCTCTCCTCATTATTCAATCTTCTCCTTTCCTCTCTCCTACTTTTATTTACCTCTCTCCTGCGGTCGCCGGCTCCATCCCTGACCGACATACGCACACCCAAGGCATGGAATCTCATTCCCCCCTCCCTGCCCTTATCAAGCAAGGTTTTGATCTCTTTAGGAATCACATCCCATTGGAAATCTGACACCATCAGCAGATCAGCCCCCTCAAAATCTTTTGCATACCTGCTATAGGCCGGGGAAGTGCGTAGACTGCCGAATAGAAAACGGAACAGTTTATTTTCGTCATTCCCCCCTGAATAGGAGGTTGACAGAAACGACATCAGTCTTCTTCGCTGACCACGCAAATCTGTAATTACAAAAAAGGAAAGTGTATGCGAGTAATTGACCATGAACACAGGCCGTTGCTCACGCTGCGCTATCAGCGCAATACTTAGAGCAAGTTTCTTGGCTGTCGTCTCCGGTTCTCCGCTCATAGAACTACTCGTATCAATGCAGATGTATATGGCACCTTTCTTCTTTTCTCGGGGCTTGGTTGAAGATGACGCTGAAGAAAACATCTGCAGTTGTTTCTGCACATATCTTTGATAAAACACCCGTTCGGTCTCCGGCAAAGCCAACATAGCCACCTCCTCCGGCAACAGGGAGTTAAGGTCGTCTCCGGTCATTATGCCATTGATATCGCTCTTCGAAGCATGCATGAATCTTCCTTTCACCACCATGTCATTGCTCCCGCTTCTGCCCATCTTCCGTGCTATCTCGACCAAGGCGGGATCTAACCGGTCAATGTAATTGCGTACATTCTCCTCCCATAGCCCTTGCAAACCGGACATCTTACCCTCCCCCGGTTCTAAAAAATCTCTTATCTCTTCCGGCAGATTCGGTTCAACAGGCTCATCTATATCGGTCTTGTCTTTTATTCCAAAACCATAGAAATAGTCGTTTGACATCCTGTCGGCATTGCCCGGTGTGTCATGCTCAAAGGCCAGAGAACCACCGGTGGCCACTGCCTTGATCTTGCGCTCTATACCGGCCTGACGCTCTTCGGTCATCGGCATCATGTTCTCTGCCATCCATGTGTTCAGGAAATCCTCCTTTTTCCCGGTCCGCTCCTCCTCCTTTTCCCAGTCAGCTATCGTAAGTGTATCTATGAATCTGCTTATCGCCAGCACAGAGTAATCTCTCCAGAACCTGTTGTCGGCTACTACACCGTAAAACCTGGCATCACAGACAATATCCCTGATCATCTGATAGACCGGTAAGTCGCCTCCTCTCAGTTTATCGATCCGGCCCAATTGTTCCGATCTGCTTCCGGGTCCGGTCACTATCCCTATGCTCCTTTTCAGATAATTCAGATGTGCTTTCTTCATATACCCTCCCTATACTGTGATTTACTCGGTCTCATCAAATCTTTCCTTATATACTCCCACTACGGCTTGAATCGGTCGGTAGATATCAGACGAGGCAAGAAAGATATTATGATTTATTGCCGAGTATAGATCGTTGGCTATTTCTGAAACGGAATCTCCCATCTCACGCAGGAAGTTGAGACTTAGCTGGTTGTCGGAGATTGCACGCAAAGGATAGGTATAATTGTTTATACAGATACACCCTTCTTTGGCCTTACGTAAGGCATACTGGCCACGTGTCTTCAATATAATACGCCCGTCGGCAGTTTCCGAACCGAAGTATATATCATTCGGATTGCGGTTTATCTTATCATAATCACTCATCTTTATCTTCAACGGCGCCCCCTCACAATCTATCACATAATGTTTGGAATCAGGAGAATAAAGACGTGTGGAAGCATCCTTCTGAGTGGCGGCATGACGTTTATAACTCTTATACTTTTCCAGAAGATCTCTGAACAACATTGACACTACTGTTTCGGCCACTGTCTGTCTGATTACGGGTATGGCTGAATCTTCGTTCCAGAGAATATGACATAGCAGTAGCACATCGCTGAAATCGACCTCATCCCTTCCGTTCAGATAGGCTGACGTGCGCAATATACCGGTAGCTTTTCTCCAGCGTCGGTCGGAAACGTAGTATTGCCGGTTGTTTTCGTTCACCTCTCCTGTCACTACATCGCGCTCATCTATTTTCCCGTTAAGTGTCTCCCTTATTCTGTAGATGGTCTCCAGGATTTTCTCCGGCACAGCCACCTTTTCACTCCTCTCTCTTATCTCCTGATATTCTGCATCAGTTATCTTATCACTATCCTTCCTGAATCCACCCTTTGCTTCATCTGAATTCCTCACGGGTGCAGCCGGCAGTTCTTCCGAATCCGACAAAGTCATGGAGGGTGACTTTCCGGAGGAGGAAAGCAACCTGAAGAAATTTTCTTTTGAAGAGATCGGCTCTACCACATAGCGTATCATGAAGCGGTCCCACAAAGCCTCAAGACCCTCATCTTTAGCCGGCAACTCGTTTGAGGCGGCTATAACGCCCTTTAAAGGCAGAGACATCTCACGGTTACCATTAAGGTAGATTTTCTCATTGAGCACCGTAAGCAATGAATTCTGTATGGCCGGACCCGCTTTCCAAATCTCGTCAAGAAACACCACCTCAGCCTCCGGCAGATAACCTCGGGTGACCCGTTCATAACAATCCTCATCTTTTAATTTTGAAATACTCACCGGTCCGAAAATCTCATCGGGTGTGGAGAACCGCGACATAAGGTATTCAAACACACCGGCGTCTTGAAAAGCAAGTTTGAGCCGCCGGGCTATCATAGACTTGCCCACTCCGGGGAGCCCGAGTAAAAACATACTCTCACCGGCCAAGGCACTGAGCAAGCATAATCCCAAAGCCTCATCCCGTTCATACACTCCCCTCCTCATCCCGGCAAGTATCCTCAATATTTTCTCTTTCATAATTTCGTTTTATCTACTTACAAAATTACAATATATTTCGTTATATACAAAAACCGTCAATAAGTACCGGTGTTTACTTTAGTTAGTTTTCAATAATAATATGGAACTGAGAGAAGAGCAACTTACACGATATATTCTGCCGCTGAGGGAAGGCGGCTCTCTACCACTCTTGGGTGAGGCCTCCGACGGCTTCCGATATGTGGTGAAAATGCGTGGAGCCGGACATGGCAAAAAGGCCCTGATATCTGAACTGATAGGTGGCCTCGTGGCAAAAAGTTTTAAATTCAAAACCCCGGAACTGGTGCTGTTGCATCTCGATTCCGCCTTCGGAATCACCGAACCGGATGAAGAGGTGCAGGAACTTCTGAGAAAATCGGAAGGACTCAACCTCGGAATGCATTTCCTTGACGGAGCCGCCACATTCGATCCGGCCGTGAATTCTGTGGATCCTCTCACGGCCTCTAAGCTTGTGTGGCTCGATGCCTTCCTCACAAACGTCGACCGCACCCGCCTTAATCCGAATATGATGATCTGGCATAACGAACTGTGGCTCATCGATCATGGAGCCTCTCTCTATTTCCATCACTCTTGGAAAGATCCTGCTACGGCTGCCCTCGACCCCTTCCCTTATATCAGCCGGCATGCCCTCCTGCCCTACGCCTCGCATCTTGAGGAGGCGGATGCACTTATGCGTCAGGCCATCACACCGCGCACACTCAACCGTATCGTCGACCTTATCCCTGAAGAATGGCTGGAAGAAGAAGGCAGCGACATCACTCCTGTTCAACGCAGGGAAGCCTACAGACTTTTTCTCACACGCCGTCTTGCCGAAAGCAAAATATTCACCCGCGAAGCTATACGCCAACGCGACTTGCTGAAATAAGTATGGAAGAAAAGATTATCTACGAATATTGCATGCTCCGTTATGTGGCCGACATTGAGAGAGAGGAATTTGTGAATGTCGGCCTTATGATGATGTCAAAAAGATATAGATGGATACGGTGTGCTCTCCATATCGACGAAGACCGGATATCCTCTTTCTCTCCCAAAGCCGACATAAGACGCCTCCGGATGCAGCTCGCTGTTTTCACAAAAGATGATGTGCCGGAGCGCGATCTCCCGGTCGAGGAGCGTTACCGCTGGATGGTGGCTGTGAAAAGTGCGGTGATCCAGACCTCTCCATCTCATCCGGGCATCATTTTCACGACCTCACCTCTTTCCCGTCAGGAGGCCGGCCGGCTGCTCGATGAGAAATTTGAGGAGCTGTTTGTTCGGCTTATACGTTGAATAATACATTAAACAATATGTAAGGAATAAAAAATAATACGTTAGGAATAACTTTTTTCGTAAAAAATTGCTCTTATCGATGAACCTTCCGTCATATCCCGATGTTTTAATATCAGAAAATCGGTTGATACTCGATCAGATTTCAACACAGTCATCGATTTTCTCGTTTCATGATGTTAGGTTAGTTTGAAAAGTATTATGGAAAA
>CAZPHL010000115.1:2847-4957 GCA_964586465.1 uncultured Sangeribacter sp. | reverse complement strand
GGAAAGAGAGTGACCCCGGAAGAGTATGCTAAGATAGAGCGCATATATATGGCATCGCCCGATGCATGGAAAAAGGAGGCTTTCTGTAGAACTTACAAGTCAGCCAATCAAGATGCAAAGAATCTCTTTCACGACCTTACGGAAGTTATTGAGCGTCTGATTATCAAGAAACAGAATGCTGAGCATGATACTGAGATGGCTAAAGAAACAGCAAAGGAGAATAAGGAAGCTCTGGAGGTTGCAATCAATACCAACAAGGAGATTATTGCTGAGCGTGATGAGGCGATCGCGCAGAAAATAGATCTTGCAATTGCTCTTCTGAAAGCCGGACTTGACGAGCAAGCAATAGCGATTCTCGGACACCCTTACATAATCAGTTTGAAATGCTCAATCAATATGGAGCTGTCAAGCAAGGATAAGCAGTTTCTCGCAGAGTATTTCAAGAAATAATAATCACTTCGCCCGGCTCACGGGTCAGGCGATACTAACTATAAAAACATATATGGCAACAATCGAAGAGAAGATAGCAAAGAAACAGAGGCGGAAAGCTGCTCATAATAAGATATGTTCAGATTATCTGAAACTAAAGGAACAGCATCCTACAGAACCTGCCTACAGCCTTTTTGAAACGCTGGCCAACAAATACAAGGCAAAGGGTTTAATATTCTTCCCTGGTACTTCAATGGGAGTAAGGAATATCATTATAAAGTATGGACTTTATCAGCCTCAAAGATAAGGATAATTAGCTCAACGGCAGAGCATGACCATGCCGGTTCGACTCCGGCATTATCCCCCAAGGTAAGCGTAAATGACCTTCTAACATTTACTCCAAGGTAAAGGAATAGCTTTCCCCGAGTGCCTAACTCGCGCAGATATTGGCTGCAAAATAGGCGTTGGAGCGCACCCTCTCTCATATTGGAGGTTTGACATAGCGCGAAGGCGAATGAAGCGGTTGGAATCGTAGGGATTGACTTGTCTCCCCAAGATGTCGCTCTAACCTGTAAGAGATTCAATTTTTTACAGCTAAGTAAAATGGTGGCGACCGATATACGCAACCAGCACAAAAGAACTACAATGGAATGGTCCGCCTGGAGCTGGTACAATATGACCTTTCAAAGATAGACTTACTCAAATAATTATATAAGAACATAAATCTATCTTAGCCCAAGCGTACACATGAGAACACACTTGGGCACCATATTTTTAAATCCTTATTATATGGAAAGAACTATCATCAGAGGTAACAAAGCTCTTGCTGAGAAACTCGGAGTGACTCAGAAGACAGTAGGAAATTGGCGTAGGGCAGGGGTACTAACCCAAGCAACACTCTCAGATTTCGGAAGAACAATAATCTACGACCTTGAAAAGGTGTTTGAATGTCTCAACCACCGTCCGGTGAAGCAAGGAAGGAGGGCAGAGATATGAAGATTTTTACAACATTTTTCTTAGGCGTGCTTTCAATCCTTCTTGGCATTGTAGGTTTCTTATCCTTATTTGGAGAGAGTGAAAACCTATTTCTTTTAATCATTTCAAAACCGATCGGTATTTTCATCTTATGGATAGCACTTCTTCTTTATGAATATACCAAAAAAGAGATAACAAAACTTATAAACAACCAAAATCTTACTCAAAATGGAAGTAAAGACAAAATTCAACATCGGGGACATTGTATCCGTAATTGACGGAAACAAGATTGCTGATATAGTAATCAGCTCCATCGAGATTAGCAAAGACGGTATCAGATACCGCACGGCAGATTTTGACAGTTATGGCGAAGATGTATGCTTCGCTACTCGTCAGAGTCTACTTGATTATATTCTCGGAAACACAAATAAATCAGAAACCTCTAAATCAGAAGAAAAATGAGCTTATTCAAGAAACCTTCAGAACTCGTAGCGAAACCAGGAATAGTAGCAATGATATATGGTCAGCCCGGCTCGGGAAAGACTACAGTTGCTTGTTCAGCACCAAATGCGGTCCTTATTGATACCGACAATGGAGTAATGCGTATAAATGGCGCACACATGATACCCACACTCCAAGTTACCAGATGGGAGGAGATTGTGGATGCAATGAACGAGGTCAAGCAGGAACCGGCTATTGAATCGGT
>CAZPHL010000115.1:0-2747 GCA_964586465.1 uncultured Sangeribacter sp. | reverse complement strand
CCGATTCCTGTATTGATTGATGAGAATAAAAACATCATCGCTGAGAATAACTTCTTTGCTGGAGTAATCAACAACTACCGCAAGCGCATTGCCGATAATGTTGAGAATAACCGTAAATTGGATGAGCTAAAATCTCTCATCTACAGTAATGTAGATGATGTTCAGAATGCCGAGGATGCAAACAGATTTGTTGAATGGGTGCTTGGCCTTGATCATGTTTACAACTCCAAGGCTCTTGCCGGACGTGCCATTGCTGACAAGGCCAAAGCTCTTGGTCTTAAGTATGATAAGATTAATAAAAGATATGAAGATGGAGAAGCAGCCTGATTATAGGATATATCCATCACTGCTCATAGCGTTTCAGAGCCTCCTCGACTACGAACTTGTAGCCGAGGAGGACTGGAACAAAGTCTCAGAGGCAGCACATGAGCGTGGTGAGTATCTTGACCGTGACATCGGAGATTACAAGCTTACTCCGGATGAAATGTATGTGAAGCTTGAATGTGACCTTCTTGATTCAATCAACCGAGTTGACGGACGTTATGGCGATGCGGCAGCTAAAGGTACGGCTTTCAACGAGATAGTTGACTGCCTTATCGAACACCGCAAGTCGAACAATCCAGACTGTGTGATTTATTCCACTGTCAATTCAGCCGGTGTAAAGGTGATTCGCTCCGAGATTGATGGCTATACATTCGATTTCGATGTTGCTCTCTGCAAGGAGACAGCCTATTATTTCTCCGGTTCCCTTCCGCAGTTCTATGCCAACGCCACAATGGAAACGTCATACGGCACGGTGTTACTGTATGGCTATATTGACGAATGGGTAGGTAACAAGATGTTCGACATCAAGACCACCGGGAAATACTCATGGGGTAAGTTTGAATATGGTTGGCAGCGGTACGTCTATCCGTGGTGCGTGATAGAGGCAGGAGAAACAACTGAGGTTGACAGCTTCACCTACTATGTGATAGAGTGGGCGTATCAGAAGAAAGGAGAACCCCTCAAAGCCAAGGGGATCTACAAGGAGGAATATACCTACAACCACGAGGAGAGCGGTCGCAAGATACGTGAAATGTTGGAAAGTTTCATCAGTTGGCTCATTGAGAGGAAGAAGCTTGGTCTTATCCAAGACAAGCGCATCTTCGGTGGTGAGAATCCCAAAGGTTGGAGCGGTACACCGACAGATCCTGAGAAATTAGCGAAATTATTATTTAAACAATCATCATAAATGAAAACAAATATTGTTCTTGTGACTCCTGAGGTTGCAAAGGAATTGCTAAAAAAGAACTCAAAAAACCGCCCTGTTAGTAAACAGACAGTTGATTTCTATGCACAACTTATGTCAGCAGGGAAATGGTGTGAGAATGGAGATACAATTCGTATAGGCAAAAGCGGAACTCTTCTTGATGGCCAGCATAGACTTTTAGCAATTATAAAATCTGGTAAGTCTTATCACTATATCATCGCAACAGATGTAGATGATAATGTTTTTCCAAATATAGATGTTGGAAGATTGCGTAGAGGAAGTGATGTACTTGCATTGATCGGAGTAGCTAATTACAATGAAGCAGCTTCGGCTGTAAGGATGTGTTTATCCTTACAGAAAGGTTTAATTGGTGTATCTACTTGTGGAGACATGTTTTTTAAGCCTACAAATCAGAAGATTTTAGAGGAATATCAGGAAAATCAATTGGTTTATGATGAAGCATGTAAGGTTGCTCATAAATGCTATAGTAAGCTGAACTTCTTAAATAAAAAGGAAATTGGTGGAATATATGCATTTCTGGTACAATATCGCCAACATTCATCAGATAAAGTCAAGGCATTTTTTCAAGAATTATTCTATGGTGAGAATGGGAATAAGGTGTTGTCATTACTCCGGGATAGACTTATAAAGGATAGAATCTCAAAATCTCACATGATATATAGCTATAAAATGGGATTGATAGCCAAGGCATGGAATCTATGGTTAGCCGACAGGGAAACGAGGATTCTCAAATTTGATGAGAAAGTTGATGGTAAATTAAAATTCAATTAACAATGGCATACAAGATAACGGGGAGGGTGCTTTATATAAGCACTCCCCAATCATTCAACTCGAAATCTGGCAATCAATTCGTGAAGCGTGACCTGATAATTATGGTCAGGAAATTCGATCAGTACACAGGTGAACCATCCTTTGATGAGCTGAATACTCCGAAGTTCAGTTTTATGAACGAGAAGTGTTCAATGCTTGACCAAATCAAGGTTGGAGACGTGGTGATAATCGGTTTCGATGTGAGAGGTAGGAAGTATGAAAAGGACGGCAAGACGGACTACATCACCGATCTCAGTCCTTTCAGTGTAGTACTCGATAAATCACCTTTCCAACTTCAGCAGCAAGTGTACCAACAGGCAGCCTATGGTCAGCCTCAGCAACCGATGGGTCAGCCCCAAAACCAGCAAACCTATCAACAACCAACACAACCCCAACAAGGCTATCCACAGTCACCACAACAGACTTTTTATAATCAGACTAATACTTCATCACCCTACTTGCAAAGTGCGCCTACAAAGCCTCAAAACGGCCAACCATCGGCAGACGGTGATTATCCTTTCTAACCTCTGAATCTTATGCTATACGACCTTAGCAACGAATTACAAGCTGAGAATTTCAAGAAGCGGTGCAATGTGCTCTTCAAGAAGAAATGTGTTGTAGAACTGACTGAGAAAAAGCCACAACGTACTTTGAGACAGAACGCCTA
>CAZPHL010000114.1:0-5003 GCA_964586465.1 uncultured Sangeribacter sp. | reverse complement strand
TCATTGTATTGTAGGGTAAATAATCCCCGAAAGCGACACAAGGTGTCTAATCTTAAATTCCTAATGAAGAAAATTTGTCACTTCCGGGGATTTCATTAATTTTGCTATGTCTAATTTTAAATTCTTGATATATGGAAAAAATTAATATGCCATTGGTGGCAAAAGCTTTGCAGAGAAAAGGCGTATCACAGAAATGCCCTATGTATGGCAAATCTGAACTCAAAGGTCTTAGAGAGGAAGAATTTCAGTTACCTTCATTCCCTCATCCTCAAAATGGAGTTATCGATGCCTCAAATCTGACTATTCTTCCATGTGCTTCTGTGGTTTGTCTAAATTGTGGCTTTGTAGCTCAATTCTCCCTTCAAGAACTCCTGAAGTAAGCTTACAATAACCATCAAACTTCTGTCCCCAAATGGCTCTGCATCTTTTCTTGTGAAGCCATTTTTCATATTGTTTCTTAATACCTTTAAGAATCCTTTTCACTGCGATTAAAATTGTTGTCATATCCCTTTCTGATTGAAATATCCCTGCAACGGAATCCATTCCTTTGCAATAAGCCATGTGAAGTCATTCTGTAGCGACCATCCATTAGGCTTAGGCCTACAGGAGGCAAGCTTACCCTCTAAAGGTTTCAGACCCTTGTCATGCAGTTCACATAGCCCTTCTGGAGTGCGAAACGTACACCATCCGTTTTTCTCGAGAATGGGAGCCATCAACTTGATTGGCTCTTTTATCAACCCGGTAAGCATTCCCACACACCATAGCGAAGGTGCGAGTCTGTCACCGTAACCGGCTTCAATAAGTTTTGCGATGTCTTCGGGTGTGCCTAAGCATGGTGTCCGGCATAATCCCTTGCACTTATCACAAGAGCACTCGGATATTGTGGCTCCCGATATAGCCATTATCTTTTCCTTCACAGAGGTTTTGGTTTCTGTCATACATCACCTCCTTCCGACTTCGCGAGCTCGGCAATGAGAGCTTTCGCATATTTTACCGAATACTCGGCTACGTGTTTTGGAGAATTAGTCACACCTCCATTAGCTATAAGTCCTTGCATAGCTGCTAAGGAGGCTTCAAAAAGCATACCGTCTACCGGAATACTGGTTCTGTCTAAGTAAGTTTTCATATTTCTTCTCACGTTTAAATCAAGATTATTTACTTCCAATCAAGGAATTAGAAACAAAGCAACGTCTGTGCCCTAAAGTTTTGATTCTCACTCCTTTTATAGCGCACCAATGAAATGGCTTCCTGCCGATCAGACTAATTGTAGCGCAATAGAGACATCTGGAACAAAGCATCATCTCTTATTCTTTCCGGCAATCCTTACAATAAGCCAAGTTATTAAACCCAGAAGAATTACTATCAGTGACAATAGGAAGATTATTATATCTATCATATACTTAATCAGTATCATAACTATCAATCACAATAATCATCATAATCACGTTCATAGCAGTCATAATCTCTATCAAATGCAGTACGTTCCGCTGTAATCCATGCGCGGTCGTACTCCTCTTTGAGTCTTTTGCGACATTCATCGCTTTGGGCATGGGGAAGCAACCATGTGTTGATATACTCGGGGGAAGTGCGAATCTGTTCGGCTTCGCTGATAAGTTTCAAATCTAATTCTGACATAGTGTTAAAATTTGCGTTTATTTGAATTATTATTATGCGGATATATAATTATATATTTCAAGCATAGAAAAAGCATTAGAGAGCCTTAGATGCGGCTTAGCGTCTAAATGACCTGCCCTGCATCTGAACGAAGTTGAACATCTCCTTACAACGATCATAGATTCTGGATCCATAGACACTTTTGATTTGGTCTATATTAAGATTGGTCGTGACATGGGTGAATGAATCAAATCTACGTTCATACCTACGTTGAAGAATATATTGCATCACATTCTCGCCCATACCGTAGTGTCCGGTCGGTATTGATTCGGATCCAAGTTCATCAAAGGCTTGCTTACGACCTTCTATATAAGTTTTGATTGCATTATACCCACCTGAAGAAAACTCGAAACAAACCTCTGTTACATTAGATGTGCGAAAAGAATAAGGCCACCCATCTTTGAGAGGCCTCACTATTTGGCAGAAATCATGTATTATGGCTAATAAGGTTGACTTTCCGGTTCCGATATTTCCCCATAACCATAATCCTTTGGCTGGATCATATCTTCCGTCAAGCATCAGACACCATCGAAAAACATCTGATATAACCGCACGGTTATCTTCTGTAATCCTAAAGCCGGAGCAATGTTGATTAGCAATCTGCATAAACCGTCGTTTGAGAGCATTAATCTTCGATGAGTCCGCAATCGAAATCGACCTTCCCTTTGAGCTGGATGCCGTTATTTCCTGATTGGCTCTGAGCATAGCGTTTTGAATCGTTTCCATAATTATTTATCTGGTTATTAAAATTCCCTTCAAGCACTTTCGGAAAGTTATTGGGAAGAAAAAGCCAATCAAAATCAACTTTCCACCCTTTGTTGTTCTTGCCGTTCAGGAAATCGCTTTTAGCGGCAATCTGAATCACTGTCATAATCGCCTCTTTCCCATATTCTCGACATCGGGCATCAACATACTTCCTGCGTCTGTCTGTTATCTTCTGAATACGGGGTATAGTGGAATTTTCTTTTTCAAGGGTTGAATTGAAGAAGTTGGCAAGGCCAATGTAATCAATATCTGACCTCTTGGAGCTTTTCTTAATCTTTTCAGGTTCCGATGAGTCCCCTGACAAAGGGGACGAAGAATCTAATTTATTAGATTCTAAATTAATAATATCATTACCATTTACATTATCATTAACATTTACAGCTGATTTTGCCGACTTTTGCTGAACAAAATCATCATTTGCTGATTTTGCCGACTTTTGCTCATCACAACCCCATCTTATCTTATTGGTTTTTAAAGCTCCTTTCCTTCCGGCTTCGGCTCGTTTCTTCTTTATAGAATCCCATTTTTCGTTATTACGGTCAAGTTGCTTACGGATAATACCGAAGATTGAGAATATGATCTCTCTTTCAGTCGGTTCTTCTCCATAAAGTACATATTTCTTGATAGCATCATCAATCTTCAATCTCAAATCGTCAGGATACTTCAGCAATTCCTCAGCCCAGTCGTGATAATAAATGAAGCTATTTTTTGACCCTTTCTCTTTTTCATCTCCCATAATGCAATTGTTTTAAAGATTCGCATTCTTGAGTTTCGGTATCATAATCAACAGGCCTACATAATGCAGTATCAGTTATCCTAATCTGATAATTGCTTCCACATAGCTCCTGAAGAATCCATTTAGCGACTCCTGCATTATAGGCATCTATAAAGAAGGCTCGTTTTGCTGAAAAGAGTCTCATATCAATCAAAAAATACGTTTGTTAACTGCTTTTGTCCTGAGAACACCGCCCATTTGCCGTTCCCGGTATCATGAAGATAAAGCTGATCCACTTTCCCGAATCTCTTTACATTACCGCATAGGTCAACCACCCATCCGACTTTACCGTTGTAGGGTCTGATAGCCCTGCCGCAATTCCCCATAATAAGAACCTTGCCATTTCTGCGAGTGACTATCGTTCCTATGTGATTGGTTATGCACCATACCTTTTCAACTCCCTGCGGTTCTTCTATCTGACATTTGGCTCTCGGTGAGAAATACCCATTCCGTTCAAATCCTTTTGTGCCTTGCCCGTTCAAAGATGAATGAGTAGTTTTCTTGAGGTGAAGCATATAGAGTGGATTTTTGCGATTTGATGTTTCAACTGATAGATTACATCTATACCCTCTGCGGAGAGCAAGACTCTGCATCTTATCGACATAATCTTTATTTATCCCCATACAAATAGTCATTGTCTGACGGTTGTAATCAATTGGGATATGCTTATTTCCATCTCCTTCGTTTATGGCTGAGAGTAATACATCAAATTGATGTTCGTTGAATTCCTCAAAAGCATCTGACCAAGTTTTACACCCTTTGATGTATTTTTCAAGCCTGCTCCAACCAGTCAATCCTCTATCCCTGTCTGATACCCTTCGTGGCATTCCATAAGAGATAGTGAAATGATAAGTATCGTAATACTTTAATTCATCGCCTTTCCTTTTCTGTAAAGTCTTGCCATAACGAAAATTGCATCTCTGAATAGTATCTTCGATATTTTTCAAAACATCTGGATAGCGCAATGATTGTACTATTTGAATTGCGTGTGTGTGTTTTGAAACTGACCCGTCAGAAAGCATATATCCGATAAAACGAATCTCATCATCAGTCAATGGAGCACCTTCTGAGTGCATTATTCCCGATACTGGTAAGCGTACTGATGATGCACGTTGAGCCGTATTGATTGCTTTATCTTTAAAATAACTTTCTTTATTCCGATGACTGACTAATAGGTCGTGTTCTTCGGTTACTCTAAAATTCAGATGAGGATTCTTGTAACTCACGAATCTCTCTCCAGGATATGTGTCACGGTAGGTTATATTTTGAATTTCCACCCATTTGATTTCTCCATTTTCCCAAGCTGCTGCTTTATCATCATAAGTTATCTGGGAATGTTTTAGAAAACCTCTTTGGGTCAGAACTTCAGTTTCCATATCCAAGCACATCTGGTAATACAGAGCCAAGCTCATTGTAGGTCTTGCAAGCACAATGGTTGAGAGAGCAGGGAAATCAAAACCAGTAGTGAGGATTCCTACATTTACCACCACCTTGACTCTTCCTGCCTTGAAGTTTTCCAGTATCCTTGCTCGATCCTGCTTGCTCATATCAGCACTCACAGTCTTCGCAATATCAGCTCCGAGTATCTTAGCAAGAGCATTAGCTTCTTCAACAAATCGGGTAAAGACAAGGATAGATTGTCGTCCTGCCACGAGCAGCCTTCTGACGATGTTTTCAAGAGTGTCATTGTACTTTATCTCCTCATAATACTTCCGTAAGGCCTCCTCGGAATAGTCACTTCCGAGGGTATTAAGAGGTAATTGACTTGTATCAACCACATTCAGGGAAT
>CAZPHL010000113.1:0-5162 GCA_964586465.1 uncultured Sangeribacter sp. | reverse complement strand
CTTTATATCGCACCACGCAATCCATACGCGGGACGCACCCTTATTAAATGCACTTATATATTCGCGGCCTTGTTCATCGTCTCATTTATTGCTCTTGTCATTATCAGACTCACTATGCTCGGATGACTTGATGCGATTTATGGTCTGTTGTAGCCAACCGGGCACAATCACAGCACCGATTCCCAAGTACACATAGTAAGATATCACGCGCCAGAAGATTGCCAAAATAAGAGCCAGACCGGCCGTAGGAACTATGTCACCGTAATATTCGGAAAAGAGCCATTCACTTAATCCCGAGCCTCCGGGAGTAGGACTGATCATAAGCACAACCCAGATCACAAACTCCCGTGCGAAAATAACCCATTGCCAGGGATCAGCTTGTGGAAGGAAGCCGAGGAACAACGCATTCACCACCAGATAGCGCGATGTCCATGACAAGGCCGTCCCTCCGAATACTTCCAGCCAGAATTTGAAAGGCTTTTTACGAAGTTCTTTCGAAGTAGCTACCATGTTGTCACCTAATGTCACCGCCTGATTCTGCCATCTGCGGAGAATCCTCCAACTGAATATCTTACGCAGCAATCCACGTATCCATTCGGGTCGCCATATTATGCCGGAGAACAACACAAGAGTCCAAATAAATATACCTGCGTAAACTAACCAGAAACTCAGCTTTATTCCATGTGAGAAACTTGCATCTCCGGAAGCAAAAATCTCGTTACCTGTAATCAGTATAACCAATGGGCAACCTATAACAAAAAACAATTCATCCAAGAATAAAGTGGTTATCATGAGAGTAGTGGCTCTACCGAATTCAATGCCTTGAGAGTTGAGAAAAACCATTCCTAAAGAACTGCCACCTACTGCTGAAGGAGTGATACAAGAAGTGAATTCACATAAAAAGTCAACCTTGAAAGCCTGACCCCATCGGAGCTGGTCATCTGTCAACGCCCGGAAACGCCAGCTGAGACCGAAATCACGCCCGAACATAAACATAAACCCCAGAATGATACAAATCCAGGTGCGTGGTGTGAAATTGATGCTGTGCCACACTGCTTCAAGATTCTCTTTCTTCGCATCGTGCCATAACATTATAACTACCACCGACAGACCAATGGCTATGGGCAGAAGTACTTTCCATAAGGAAAAAAATTTCTTGTCCGGGGCTACCGGAGCACTATTATCACCGGAGTTGCTCATCTTTATCGTTTTTTAGTTACCTGGAATAAACTATCACTCTGAGAGACCCTCTTCCATATAAGGCAAAATCCTAAGCTGCTGAAGAGGTCATTTTCTTTTATGAGATTTTATGAGAGTGTCATAACGGTCGATTACCTCCCCCACGACATTTTCCCAACTTCTTACAAGCGAATCACGTGCACCGTAACCTACTTTTCTCAGCCTGTCTCGTTCAATAACAAGCTGACTTATCAAACCGGCAAAATCCTCAGCCGTGCGTTTTACTACAAAACCGTTATAGTCATCTCTCACTACTTCCGAAGCGGTGGAACCTTCAAGCAATATCGACGGAGTGCCCATTGCGGCTGCCTCCCGAATCACTAACGGTGCGTTATCATAAAATGAAGGGAAAAGAAAAAGATCACTTGCCGCATAATAATCGCTAAGGATACTTCTATCGGTTATGACTCCGTTAAGCTTCACACAATCGGAAAGGCCATACTCCTTAACTATATTCTCCAGTTCTCCCGAAGCGTATCCGGTGCCAATAAAATTCATTCTGAACTTTACCTTATCTTTCAACAGCCTGAGAGCTTCTATAATAATCCTTATGCCCTTCTCCCAGATGTGTTGACCGACAAATAACAGAGAAATCTCATCTTCTTTGAATCCGAGCCGTTGTTTCGCAGCTGCTTTATATTCCCAGAGGTCTCCCTTTACAATAGAAGCAAAGTCGTTACCATTCTCAACCACCGTCAACGGCCCTTTGTAACCGTATTCCCTGACTGTTTCCTCCACGTAAGCCTGCGGTATCCAGACCTCGTCGCAGGCATTGAAGAAATTAAGGATTCTCTTCATTATGATGGGGACACACCACGGCATGTGCTTGAAAGAATGTTCCAGATCTGATCTATATTTGGAATGGAAAGTACCTATAAGCGGAATGCCTTGTTTCTTTTTTACATATACAGCCAGACGACCTGAAGAAAAGGGGCAATGAGCATGCAGTATTTTAAAATCGGTATTTCTAAGACGCTTCCAAATAAAGGGATCAAGTTTCGGATAGCCGTATCTGTAAGGTTTTCGGGAAGCAATGGGCAATGAAAAAAACCGCATGACAGAGTAATCATATTTCTCACTCACAGGATTCCATGGTGTCACGACACACGGTGTGCGACCCGACTCCTGTAGCCAGTGTCCATAATTCTCTACCGTGAGTGTCACACCATCAAGAATTGGCGGGAAACTGTCATTGAATAACCCGTATAGCCCTTTTTCCTGCGGATGCGAGTAAAATCTCGAATATAAACTGCCCATTGCGGCTGCAAAATTAAACCTTTCTTAACATTTTACCAAATTATAACGATTACATAATGTATTTTGTTTCCTCCGTTATCTCTCCTGCTCACTTTACAGCACATCCAAACCTCTGTATTGCAATGGTATACTTTTTATTGACTAACTGAGGTGTATTATTGTCAATATTTGTACATCATGGATATTATTCTTAACTTTGCGTATGATTTTATCTATGCGTTATATAACATCACTGATACTGTTCGGTAGTAGCATAGCTTACGCTCAGACTACACCCGATACGGTCATCTGGAATGAACTCGATGATTTCATTCTTGAGAAGAAACAGCCCGGCTCTTTCAGGCTTTCCGGACCGGAAAATTCTTTCAAGATCAACAAGAATGAGCTTTTGAAAGCAGCATGTTGTAATCTTGGAGAAAGTTTCACCACCAATCCCTCTGTAGATGTAAACTATTCCGATCCGGCTACAGGTGCAAAACAGATTAAATTGCTTGGTCTTTCGGGTAGTTATGTACAACTGCTGACCGAGAATATGCCTAACTTCCGAGGGGCAGCCCGACCATACGCTCTACGTTATGTGCCAGGTCCTTGGATGAAAAGCATAAGTGTCTCAAAAGGGAGTAGCTCTGTCAAGAATGGTTTTGAATCAATGTCGGGTCAGATTGATGTGGAGTACCTCAAACCGGATGATCCCGAAGGAGTGGCTTTAAACGCTTACATTGATTCCGAAATTAAAGTTGAAGCTAATGTAGATGCCAACCGTAAGTTTACTGACAGGCTTGCTTCAGAGCTGCTCATGCATTACGAAGACCGGTTCATGAATCATGATTCAAATGATGACGGTTTTACAGACACTCCTGACATACGTCAGATTAATCTGCAGAACCGCTGGAAGTATTTCGGTGAATCTTATATCTTTCATGGAGGTATAGCCTATTTAAATGAAAAGAGCGAGGCCGGCCAGCTTACTCACCACTCCCCCTCTTCCATGGTGGCACATCCCTATAAAATAAATCTGCGTACCAACCGTGGTGAAGCTTATATGAAGCATGCGTTCATTATAGATCGTGAACATAATTCAAATATCGCTCTTATGGCTAATACCTCTTTGCACGATCTGGATGCTTCTTACGGTCTTAAAGGATATGATGTGAAGGAGTGGAATGTTTATGCTCAGCTTATGTATGAATCCGACTTCACCGAAGCCCACAATCTATCTGTCGGGCTATCGTATAATTATGATAGCTTTAAACAGAAACTGCGCACTGTAAACGATTTAGCTACACCATTTGACAGGATAAATGAGTATGAAACCACCGCCGGCGGCTATGCACAATATACATGGAAGCCCTCAGACAAACTTACCGCCATGGCCGGAGTCAGAGGTGACTGGAGCAGTCTTTTTCATTGGTTTGTCACTCCACGCTTTAACGTAAGGTATTCTCCCATTGAGCGCATCAATATCAGGGGTTCTGTCGGCAAAGGTTATCGATCAGTATTCGGTTGGGCAGAGTATAATTATCTTCTCGCCAGTGGAAGAAAACTCGTGATTGACAATCTCAATCAGGAAGCATCGTGGAATTATGGATTCAACGTCGACTGGTCAATTCCTATAAATGCAGAGACAATACGTTTAAATGCAGATTATTATTATACAAATTTTGACCGTCAAGTGGTAGTGGACTATGATTCTGATCCCCATACCCTGACCATCGGGAATCTCCAAGGCCACTCTTTCTCCCATACTTTCCAAGTAGATGCCACCTATGAATCATCTTTTGGTCTTACTTTGACGGCAGCTTACAGATTGAATGATGTGAAAACCGCCTACAACGGCATTCTAATGGAGAAACCTCTCACATCCCGATATAAGGCACTTCTGACAGCCTCATTTTCCACTCCTATGGATATATGGCAATTTGATGTTACTTTGCAGTTGAATGGCGGCGGCCGTATGCCGGCACCTTATAAGCTTACCAACGGAGAATGGTCATGGCCTTCACGATTCAAGGCTTTTCCGCAACTGAATTTACAAGTTACCCGATGGTTCCGTCATTTCTCAATTTATGCAGGCGGTGAGAATCTAACCAATTTCAAGCAAAAGAATCCCATTATATTTGCGTCAGACCCCTGGAGTCCCAACTTTGATTCAACCATGATTTGGGGGCCTGTGCATGGTGCCATGGCTTATGTTGGTATCCGATTCAATTTCGGTAAATTATAAATATTGTTATATTAAGAGAATATATTATGATTCACGTAAAATAATAGTAACTCTTATAACGTTAATATAAAAACTAACAAAACTCACAATCTATGAAAAAGTTATTTGCCCTTTTTATGCTTGTTATGGCTACAGTGTCCATATCAGCTAAGGATATTAAAGAGTTCGTTGTCACTACTCAGCCACAGATGAGCTGTCAGAACTGCGAGAAAAAAATCAAAAATAATCTCCGTTTTGAGAAAGGGGTCACCAATATCCAAACTGATCTTGAGAATCAGGTAGTTGTTGTCACCTACGATGCTGACAAGACTAATGAGGCCAATCTTACAGAAGCTTTTGGCAAACTCGATTACAAGGTAACTCCTACTAACAAACCTCAAGCTTCAGCTAATTCTCAGACTAAAGACAAGAAATGTGACGGCAAGTCCTGCGACAAAGAAAA
>CAZPHL010000112.1:0-5232 GCA_964586465.1 uncultured Sangeribacter sp. | reverse complement strand
AAAGAAGCCGTCGAATCAGCCATAGAGGCTGTCGACGGCCACGGAGTCTGCTTCATCTATGAAGCTTCTGACCTACTCGATGCTGTTGATATATTGCTCGATCAGTTTTTCTATTTTACTATTTATCTCTCCCATCTTATCGCTTATTTTACCGACTCTATTAAGGGTTTCCGAGCCACTCATTGCGCCTGTGGTACATAATTTCTGCAGATAGGCAATCTCCTGCTTATACTGCTCTATAACCATATTATAGCCCTCTATTTTTGCGGTTAAAATCATTTTACGCTTGGCCAACACAGAATCATTGGCGAGATTATTCTGTGTCTGTGAGTCAATTTGATTGTCAATTTGAACCAGGTCGGTGCGTAACTTGGTTATCAAAGCGACTTTTCCGTCAACTTTACCATCACTCTCCTCTGCAAGGGTCAGAGTATAGATATCTATCAGCCGTGGATCATCCGGATTCTTTTTGCTGATCATCCACATTTGCTGACCCTTGGTGCGTAGTGGCAGAGTCTTTTCTCTTAATTTGACATCATAATTTCCTTCTTGGGAAGGCTCAATGTATACATACGAATAACCATTATCTCGCTCAGCCATAAATATATTTATAGCTTCTTCGAGATTTCTGTCAGCCTTCCTACATGTAATCGAAGTGATCTCATAGTCCTCTTTAGCTGAGTTTCCTTCATAAACATTCTCACTGTAATTTATAGTTGATCCGTAAACACCACACTGGTTGATCAGATTTTCCAATGCCTCTTTCAAAGGATTGGCCCTATCACTTTTTTTGACTGCCGATGCATAACCGGGGCTCACCAGGAAGCTGACTATAAATATTAAAGTCAATAATTCTTTCTTCATATCAGTATCCGATATTAATGGTTATCTATATATTCCTTACTTTTATTTAAATCCCTTATTAGTAGGGTTGTAATTTCAACCTTGAGACGCATCTTTTCTATATATTCCATCTCTTCTATACGTCTCACTTTCAGTTTTTCCTCTTCTGTGAGCCGCATGTTCTCATCACTCAGACTGATAGCCTCTATATCGGCAGAATGCCCGGATTTTTGATCATCCGCACGAATTATTCCTAACTCTGCCAACATCTTATCAGCATCTTTAGTCTCACTCCTTCTATTCATTTCATTCCTACGGTTGACAGGACCTGTCTGAGTTTTTCTGCCGTTTGATTCCAATTTGGTGCTCCCGACTCCGGGTGGTGTCCCATCAGACTCACCGGCATTATGTATCTCATTCCGTTTATGGTCAATAGCCTGAGCAATTGCAGTTTGATCCTGAAAAGATGGTAGGCTGCAAAGCTTGACGGTCTCGGTCACAATCGTATCAGTAGAAGCAATAATCTTTTCGACAGGAGCGACAACGCCATCCCCCGGAAATGAAAAACCTATGTAGACCATGGCGGCTATCGCAGCCGCTACCCCGGCTGAAACAAGCCATAATTTGAGTCTCCTATACATTGGAACAGTTATAACATCAGTCTCTTTCATCAGACTCTCTCTAAATCCGGAAGAGACATGAAATTCGCATTTTGGACGGAGAATCTGCTCTACGTCCTCATACTCATTCATATTATTATCCCTTGTCATAACAATTATCTTTTAATTTTTTCCTGAATATGTTTTATCGCATATCGGTAACGTGATTTCACCGTAGGCTCCGGCACTTGATGAAGTTCTGAAATCTGACGGAATGAAAGATTATCATAACATTTAAGCCTCAAAGTCTCCGCCTGCTCAATAGGAAGATCGTCAAGCAATTTTCTAATCCTCAGAAATTCTTCATGAATCTCTCTGTCACTCTCGTTCGCCACATTCTCCACCTCCTCTATGGAAACTATGGTAAGCCTGTTTTTACGATAATAATCCACGCAGACATTATTGACACTTTGCAAGAGGTAGTGTTCGACATCCCTTATCTCATGCCCGGTTCTTATCTTGCGATAGAGAGCCAGGAAAACATCCTGCAACAAGTCTTCGCTCGTCTCCCGATTGCCAATCCGCATATAAACAAACCTGAATAACCGATCCTGATACTGATCGACTATTCTTCCGAATTGTTCAAGAGAGGATTTCTTATTTGAGGATATCTTTTCCATTCAAAATTAAAGGCAATGAGCCGATTCATCAGATCACTCTATTTAAGAAGACGTAAAAATCTGAAAATAGATTTAAAACCCGAAAAATTTTTGTAACTTTGCGATAATACTCTTTTAACCTGAGCACAGTATTCCTCTCTCTCCTTAAAATAATTACTCTCGCCTCAAAAAATATTCTCTCTCCTTAAAATAATCCGAAAAATTCAACTAAACAAATAACAATTGATGAAATTCAGAACGTACCTTACGGCTACTGCCCTCATGGCTATAGCCTTTTCCGCATCATCAATAACCCCTATGTGGGTGCGTGATGTGAAAATCTCCCCCGACGGCTCCAAAATAGCCTTCACCTATAAAGGGGATATATACACAGTACCTTTCAAAGGTGGCAATGCAACTCGTCTCACAGTAGCTCCCTCATACGAGTCAGCCCCCGTATGGAGCCCTGACGGCTCTATGATTGCCTTTGCCAGCGATCGTAACGGAAGTAATGATATCTATGTCATTTCTTCTGCCGGAGGCTCTGAGAAACGTCTCACTTACAATTCGGCAGCCGAGGTGCCTGAGGCTTTCTCTCCCGACGGTACGGAAATTTATTTCACGGCAACCCTCCAGGACCCGGCATCAAGCCCCTCTTTCCCGTCAGCCAGACTCACTGAAGTATACGCCATAAATACCGACGGCTCTGACCTCAAACAACTGCTTCCTACTCCTGCCAATTCCATCTCTGTCTTACCCGACGGAAAATTGCTCTATGAGGATGTGAAGGGTATGGAAGATAAATGGAGAAAACACCACACTTCTTCCGTCACCCGTGATATCTGGCTCTATGATCCCGCTACGGGTCATCACACCAATATGACTGACCATGCCGGTGAAGACCGTTCACCTGCCGGTTCAGCCGACATGAAGACCCTTTATTTCTTGAGCGAGAGAAACGGAGGTTCTTCCAATGTCTATTCAATGCCAATGGCCACACCAAAAGCCTCTCCGAAGGCCGTAACCAACTTCAAGGATCATCCGGTGAGGTTCCTTAGTGTAGGTAATAACGACAATATGGCTTTTACCTATAACGGTGAACTCTACACGATGACTCCCAACGGCGCCCCGACACTTCTGGCTCTGGATGTCATCGATGATACACCGGCAGAACCGATCAATGTCTCGGTTAATTCTGCCCAAGAGGCTCTCCCCTCTCCCGATGGTAAACAAATTGCTTTCATCAGTCGCGGTGAAGTGTTTGTCACCTCAACTGAATATCCTTCTGTAAAACAGATCACTCATACTCCGGCCCTTGAGACCGGACTGTCATGGGGAAGCGACGGCCGTACACTCTATTACGGTTCTCTCCGCTCGGGCAAATCCAATATCTATAAGGCATCCATAGCCAGAAAGGATGATCCCAATTTCTCTAACGCGACATTGATCGATGAGGTGGCCCTCTTCCCCGATGATGGTGTTGAGCGCGGATACCCCGTCATCTCTCCCGACGGTAAGAAGATGGCTTTTGTCCTTGACCGCAACAAGCTCATGATTATGGATCTTGCTTCCAAAAATGTGAAAGCTCTCGATGAGAAAATAGTCACTAATTACCGCACCGGCGGTTTCCCCGTTTACTGGGCTCCCGACAGCCGCCTTTTAGCATTGGAAATTATAAATCCCTCTCATGTGCCCTATAATGATATTGCTATCGTTGACACGCAGACCGGTGAGTTCACTCCCGTCACACGCACAGGTTATTTCGATCAGGAGCCTCGCTGGAGCGATGATGGCAATGCGCTGATTTTCGCTTCCGACCGTTACGGTATGCGCAGCCACGCATCATGGGGCTCGGAAATGGATGTCATGATGGTCTTCCTCAATCAGGAAGCCTACGATAAATATCGTCTTTCCGAAGAGGATTATGCACTTCTTAAAGAGGTGGAAAAACAACAGAAGAAGGATGCCGAGAAGAAAGATGATGCTAAAAAGGGTAAAAAAGATGCCAAATCTGATGCTGATGACAACGCAAAGAAATCTAAAGATATACTCTTTGAGCGTGACGGTATCGAGGATCGCCTTGTTCGTCTGACACCAAATTCTTCCAGACTCGGTGACTATATTTTATCGAAAGACGGCGAGACTCTCTATTACCTGACATCTTTCGAAGGCGGACGTGACCTGTGGAAAAAGGATCTCCGCAAAGGTGATGTCTCACTTGTTAAGAAACTCGGCTCGGGTGCATCAGGCATGGTGGCTGACAAAGATGGCAATATCTTCTTGCTTGGCCGTACTATAAGAAAATTCTCACCTAAAGGCAACGATCTCAAGAATGTATCTATCTCCACCAAAATGAAGATTGACGAGGCTGCCGAACGTGAGGTGATGCTTGATTTCGTTGAGAATGAAGCCCGTGAACGCTTCTATCTGCCTCAACTTCCCGTAGATTGGGAGGCTTACGTGGCCAACTACCGCCGTTTCCTTCCTCACATCAATAACAACTATGACTTCGCGGCTCTCCTTAGCGAACTGCTCGGCGAACTCAATGTATCTCACTCCGGAGGTCGTTATCACGCCTCAGGCTCTCCCGATCCGACTGCTTCATTAGGTCTTCTTTTCAATATGGGTATACCCTCTGATGGCCTGGTCATAGAGGAAGTAGTGACCGGAGGTCCTTTCGACCGCGCCACATCAAAAGTTAAGGCCGGTGATAAAGTCACTGCTATAAACGGAGAACCTGTAAAATCTGATGCTGACTGGGCAAAGCAGCTTAATAATTTAAGCCGTAAGAAGACTCTCGTATCTTTCTCACGTCCCTCTTCAGGTGAAAAGTGGGACGAAGTGGTACTTCCCATCACCTCTTCGGCCATGAACAATCTCCTGTATGACCGCTGGGTAAAGAACCGTGAACATGAAGTTGACAGCCTTTCGGGTGGCCGTCTCGGTTATGTACACATCCGCTCTATGAACGATGAGTCTTTCCGTAAAATATATGCCAAATTGCTTGGCGAATATGTCGATCGTGAAGGCATCGTCATTGACACACGTTGGAATGGTGGCGGTCGTCTCCATGAGGATATCGAAGTGCTCTTCAGCGGTGAGAAATATCTGACTCAGGAAATACATGGAGA
>CAZPHL010000111.1:1307-5241 GCA_964586465.1 uncultured Sangeribacter sp. | reverse complement strand
GTTGTCTGATCCTCCCGGCATGACTAAGGAATTTCTCTTCTCCCTCCTTGAGAGAGATGGAATTTACAATACTTTTTCCTTGCAGATTCTTCAGAGCAGCCTCGATAACATCCCAATCTGAAGAGTCTATCATTACAGGCACTTTCGCAACCTCAGGATCTGAAGCTATGTAGCGTAGAAAATGCACCATCTCCTCATGTGCATCCAACATAGCGTCATCCATATTGATGTCTATGATCATAGCTCCGTCTTCAACCTGACGGACGGCTATCTGCATTGCTTCCTCATACTTTTTTTCTTTGATAAGTCTCAGAAATTTTCTTGAACCGGCTACATTACATCTTTCGCCGACGTTGACGAAATTGTTTGAAGGTCGGATATCCACGACATCAAGACCTGAAACCTTCAATGAGGGAGACATACTCGGAAGCTCTCTGGGAACAGCTTTGCTTGCCAACTCAGCAAGGGCAGCGATATGGTCGGGAGTAGTGCCACAACAACCTCCGGCAATATTTACAAAACCTTCATCCAAAATCTTGCCCAGATGATGAGCGAAAGTAGACGGGGTCTCGTTATACTCTCCAAGTTCGTTTGGTAACCCTGCATTAGGATGACAACTTACATAATGTGATGTGCAGCCACTGATTTCCCGGATAAAAGGAAGGATATCAGCAGGACCGAAACTACAGTTAAGTCCGATGGAGATCACATTCTCATAATCTTCTATCGAAGTGACGAATGCTTTCAAAGTCTGTCCGGAAAGAGTCCTGCCGGCTTTATCCGACACTGTTGCTGAAATCATTATCGGCAAGCTTACCTGTAGCCTCTCCATCGTACGGTTGGCTGCGTCCAAGCCCGCTTTTAGATTGAGTGTATCGAAAACTGTTTCAAACAACAGCAGATCCACACCACCCGAAATCAGACCTTCTATCTGTTCGCAATAAGCTTCAAACAACTGATCGTATGTTACATTTCTCAAAGCCGGGTCACTTACATCCGGGCTCATGGAAGCGGTTCTATTGGTGGGTCCTATCGAACCTGCCACCAAGACTGTTTTATCTGTAGACTCGTCCGCCATCTCTTCAACAGCTGTACAGGCAATGACGGCAGCCGCCTCATTGATCTCTTTTATAAGACCCGGAGAGCGGTCGAGTCCGTAATCGGCCATTGAGATAGCATTGGCATTAAAGGAATTGGTAGATATGATGTCGGCTCCCGCCTTGATATATGATTTATGAATTTCCTTTATAGCATCCGGCGAAGTAAGACATAAAATATCATTACAACCGAACAGCTTTCGGTCATAGTCTTTCCAACGTTCTCCTCTGTAATCTTGCTCATCAAGATGGAGGCGTTGTATCATAGTGCCCATGGCTCCGTCGAGCACAAGCACTCTCTCTTTGAGCAGCTCCTTTAATTTTGTTAATTCCAATTATAATACCGATTTATAGCGAATGCGCTGTTAGGAAATTTGTATAGTCTAAAAAACTCTCTTGGCTATCTCATTGACACTGTCTGAAGCACTCATTGTGTAGAAGTGAATGCCCGGGGCCCCTTTCTCGAGTAGCTCTTTCGTCTGCTTTATACCCCATTCTATGCCGGCTTGCTTAACCTCGGCATCCGTCTTACACTCGCGTATCCTTGAGGCAAGTTCTTCAGGAATATCACTCCTGAAGGTTTTAGGGAGCATACTTAGATGGGCCTTGCGAGTGATAGGCTTTATACCCGGTAAAATGGGAACCTCTATCCCCTCTTTACGGCATCGTTCTACAAATGAAAAATATTTTGTATTGTCAAAAAACATCTGAGTGATGAAGTAATCAGCTCCATTCTCAACCTTTTTCTTCATGTAATACAGGTCAGACTCCATATTGGGAGCCTCTTCATGCTTCTCCGGATAACAGGCCATACCGTAGGAAAATGGTGTCACTATACCCTCGATCCTCATATCGTCCAGCCCTATACCTTCATTAAAGAGATTGACCTGCTGCTGAAGATCACTTGCATACTCGTTGTAGCGTGCGCCCGGTATAGGAGTCTCGACTCCTTTCATATCTCCTCGTAAAACAAGTAGATTGGTTATACCTAAAAAATTTAAATCAAGCAACGCATATTCCGTTTCTTCCTTGGAAAAACCTTTGCAAATAAGATGTGGCACCGGAATCAGTCCGTAACGGTTCTGTATGGCAGCAGCGATAGCCACTGTGCCCGGACGTTTCACCACACTTACTCGTCTGTGCGTACCGTCAGGCAACGGTTTATATATATATTCACTGTGATGAGAGGTAATATTGACAAACTTGGGATCAAAGGCCTTGAGTTTGTCTATTATATCATACACTTTGAATATGCTGTTGCCTTTCAATGGGGGTAGAATCTCAAAGGAGAAGACCGGATTACGACTCTCTTTTATGATGTCGATTATCTTCATGGATGTTCTTTTTCAACTATTCAGCAGTTTTTACAGTTCTGACTGCATCCCGGATTCTGTCAAGAATCCTTTTGAGTTCTGATCTTGGAGTAGCCACATTAAGTCGCATGAAGCCTTTTCCCTCTTTACCGAACATTTCTCCGTCGTTCAAGGCAACTCTCGCTTTATTGACAAATAAATCAACAAGTTCGTCATGGCTTAGTCCTAACTGACGGCAGTCAAGCCACACCAGATAAGAAGCTTCCGGACGCATGGCTATTACCCCCGGTATTTCTTTTTCACAATATTCCTCCGTAAACTTGATATTATCCATCACATAGTCGAGCATTTCCTTGCGCCATTCATCACCTTGACGATATGCGGCTATGGCGGCTATATGTGAGAAGATGGGTGCATCACCAAATTCGTTAGCTGCCAACCAATGATAGAATCGCTCTCTTATCTCATCATTTGGCACTACAGAGAAAGAACTCACTATACCGGGAATATTGAATGTCTTTGTAGGAGCACAGAAAGTAATACTGTTTTGGGCGGCAGCCTCGTTCACTGTTGCAAATGGAACATGAGTATTATCCCAAAGTGCAAGATCTGCATGGATTTCGTCAGACACCACAAGAAGGTTCTTTCGCTTGCAGATATCCGCTAATTTTTCAAGTTCCTCTTTCGTCCACATCCGTCCGCCGGGATTGTGAGGATTCGACAGCAGCAATACTCCCCCTTTATCGTCAAGCTTCTCCAAGGCATCATAGTTCATCTTGAATTTACCCTGCTCATCGCTCAGTAAAGGAACATTTACAACATTACGTCCATTTTCTTCAGCCGTGATTCTGAAGGGATGATAAACCGGAGGCATGATTACTACATTTTCTCCGGGTTCTGTAAACACATTTATCACCATACCGATTCCCTTGACGATACCGGGGATATAACTTATCCATTCAGGTTTGATATCCCATCCATGGAGTTTCTTCTCCCATTCGATTATGGCAGGACGATAATCAGCCGGTTCAGCAGTATAACCAAGTATAGGATGATCGAGACGATTACGCAGAGCCTTAAGTATAAAATCAGGAGTTGCGAAATCCATATCGGCTACCCAGGCTGCTATCAGATCATCTCTTCCATAACGTTCCTCCAGTAAATCCGTCTTGATAGCTCCTGTGCCGCGACGTTCTATGACTGTATCGAAATTATATTTTGCCATGATGAATGTATTTTTATGTAAATTTCAGACATTGGCCGCTGCAATCGCCTGAGCTATATCAGCATATATGTCATCCGGATCTTCCAACCCTATCGACAGGCGTATAGCATTGTCATGTATATCCATCTCTTTACGGGTCTCGGGTGAAAGAGGTCCGAAAATTGTACTTGCCGGGTGAATGGCAAGTGAGCGGTTGTCAAAAAGATTAGTAGCCCTGTGCACCATTTTCAACGCGTTGATGAAACGTTTACAGCTTTCCTCATCCTTAAGTTCGAATGTAACCATTGCACCGTAACTGT
>CAZPHL010000111.1:0-1207 GCA_964586465.1 uncultured Sangeribacter sp. | reverse complement strand
ACATGTGGGGTCATATAAGCTCCGAAGTTGAACACAGAATCCTTCTTGATACGTTGTGAAATGACAGGGAACCTGCCATAATCTATCACAACACCTCCAAGACTAGTAGCACCTCCTGATACATATTTTGAAGTGGAGACTACCTGAAAATCAATACCAATGCTTTTGCCATCAAATTCAGTAAAGGGAATGATGGTGGTATCCGCGATTACAGGTATATTAAACTTATCTGCTATTTTTGCCAGATCTCTTACATCTGCCACCTCCATCTGAGGATTTGTAATTGTTTCAAGGTAGATACAGCAGGTGTTCCGATCAACCATTTTCTCTACCTCCTTTATATCGGTCAGATCACACAGACGCGCTTCTACACCAAAACGTTGTAAAGTTTGGGTAAGAAGAAGATAAGTGTTACCAAACATGTGATGTGAAGAGACAATGTTTTTCCCGGCTTGCGCTGCTGAAAACAACACTGCACTGATAGCGGCCATACCTGAAGAGAATGCACTGACCTCCTTGGCTCCTGTCAAAACCTTAATACGATCCTCAAAATGAGTTACCGTCGGATTAAGCACACGTGAGTAATCGGGCGCATTGCTACGACCACAAAATGCATCGGCCATAACCTCCGCATCGTCAAACTCGTATGCCAGAGCATGATACACCGGCATCTGTAAGGCGTCAAAAGCATCACGACGCTGGTATGGCGTATTGACGGCCTTGGTTTCCTTTTTCATTTTTACCTGTTTTAAAACTTATCTTTTTCTCTTTACCCCTATTAGTAGCATGGTGTCAGGCGGAAAAGATTCTACAAAGTTAATGCTAACTTGCGGATTTTACCACATATTTATTAAACAAAATGACCAAAATATTTAAAATTTTTCAAAAATATTCATTTTACTCTATTATTATAAAGTTTACCTTTTATTATTATGTACCTCCATATTTTTGTTACTCTCACCTCATTCTTCCATACAATACATCTTATACGGATTCTTTACTTTGACTAATAATTAAGACATTTATTTAAAGGATTTAGTCAAATCTATATTATCTTTGTTTTTAAATCTTTTCACTATTCATACAGTCTGTTAAAAACCTATATAATAGCTATTTAAATTAGATAATATTCTTAATCTCACTGATTTTGATAAAAAATAATGTAAATAATACTTTACATTTTGTAAAATTTTATATACCTTTGTAC
>CAZPHL010000110.1:0-5275 GCA_964586465.1 uncultured Sangeribacter sp. | reverse complement strand
ACCATTTTTTCATCTCTATCAATTTGTTTTATCAGCTGTGCAGCCCGGAAATCCTCTTGATTCTCAAGCTTTACATCTTATTGATACCAATCACAAAAGAAAGAAATCAGAATGGCAACCCTGTCCCTATAAATCCGATAGTGACATTCTCCTCCTGAAAATCTTTCATTGTTGGCGCCTGACCGGAATGATAAAGCCTTTGTGAAAGAGGTGCAGAAAGATTTTCCTGTGCAGGAGCAAACCATAACCCCTCCCAGGTCCAATACCACATTCCACCACCGTCATAACCGCTCCATTCCGCTGTCACTCCCGGTAAGTCAAGCACCTCTGCCATCCGGTCTCCTATCCCTAAATCTCCTTTAAGAGTCTTGACCTTTACATCTGAGCCGATAAGGTTGATCACATCTATCTTTCCCTCCCCGAAATCATACACCACGAAACGGGGACTGTTATCCTCGAAAAATTCAATTGTCACCGCGTCCGGACTCGCTCCATTTTCTTTTCTTGTGTAGAGGCCTTCCAATGTATAAGGCACCTCGTTCATAGGCATCCCTATCGATATTCCTCCAATACTGTCTTTAGTAAGATAAGCCACAGGTATTTCCGCTACCTTCTCGTCAGCCGGATTTTCCATGACAATACTGTCAGTGCTCGTCTCGTTCACTTTCTGCCCTTTTCCGCAGCCTGTCAGTGCCAAAGTGCCCAGTGTAATATAAATCAGTTTTTTCATAATTATTTTTTGAGTATTATAATTCTTATAGCAATATTATCATTATCCTCCGAACTGTGAAGGATAAATCATAACCATATTATGACGTGCAAAATTTCTCGATAAAAAGCCCGGCAGACTTTCAAACTCTCCCGTATACGAAATTGAATCCTTTCTGGCTCCTATAATGATAAACAAGTCCTCCTCTTTGATTTCTGAACTCTCGACAATGAAATCGTCCCAGGTTTGCATAACCCTGTACTCCTGTCTTATCGAGAACTTCTCATCTTGCAGCACTACCCTTATGAACTCGCATGTTGTCTCCGACGATATGAATATCACCTTACACGCAAGTTGCGAAGCAAGATTGCCCACACGTTCCACCCATGTCTGAAATCCTGTCTCATATTCTGCCTTATCCGGAGCAAGCACAACAAGTTTATAAATCGTATCAACCGGGATAAAACATCTTGACATAATGATCATCTTATGAGTAGCCTGAATAAGTTGCTCAATCATGGCGCCATAGAAACTGTCAACCACATTGCTTTTCCTATGCATACCTATCATTATGTCTGTTGCTTTATTTTGAATAGCCTCATTGGTCACACCGGCTACAACATTCACATCATAACGCTCAATGTCTTTCACCTCTATATCAACCGCCTGGGCGGCAGCCACAGCCATACGGAGCGCGTTACGACCCATAGCGACATAACGGCCGTCATTTGTATTACGCACGAAAAGCGCAGTGACTTCATTCTGATTGTTCCGGTTACGCATAAGCAACGCCATACGCATCAGTCCCTCGGCTGTCACCGGATTGGCAACGGCAACCAACTGACGGGCATACTCTCCGGGTTTACGGGTACCTTCAGCATTGAGCTCTTCCTCGGTTCTTTCAATTCGTAACCGTTTGCCTGCCTCCTGAGTAGTGACAGTAGAAACAATGCAGCATACAAGTATCATAAGTACCGCACCGTTCATCATATCTTCATTCAACAATCCGTGCTGATAACCGATCATGGTGGCTGCGATAGTGGCTGCCGCTTTGCCGGATGTAAGACCGAACATGATGCTTCTGTCTACTCTTCCCATACCGAACAAACGTGCTCCTAAAAAAGCCGCCAGCCATTTTGAAGCCATCGCCACAACCACCATGTTTATAGCTACCCAGCCTACCTGCCAGCTTTTGAAAATGACATGGACATTGATCAACATTCCCACGCCTATCAAAAAGTAGGGTATGAAAATGGCATTTCCCACAAATTTGATACGCCCCATCAGTCCCGAACGGTCAGGTATAAACCGATTAAGTATCAAACCCGCATAGAAAGCACCCAAAATAGCCTCCAGCCCGATTATTTGCGCGAGAAGTGAAGCCACAAATACCATGGCAAGGATATAAATGAACTGACTTATCTGATCGCTGAAATGCTGGAAAAACCATCTCGTGGCATAACGGAAAGAGAAGCCCACAACCACGGCATAGACCACCATCAGACCTGTCAGACGGAAAGCATGTGATATGCTGAAATGACCTTCAGCCGCCTCCACCACTCCTGCTAAAGTAAGCAGCGCCAACATTACCGCTACAATTGTAGCGCAAACCGCTATCACGGCAGAACGAGCATTCTGCAACCCGAACCTACTTACTATAGGATAAGAAATCAATGTGTGAGAAGCATACATTGAAGCCACCAAAACACTCGTCGTCCAAGATACATTAAAAGCGAGACGTGTGCCGAATATACCGAAAATCATCGGTATGAGAAAAGTCAGAAGACCGAAAATAATGCCGTGACGAAGATTCTTACGCAAGTGGAACATATCAATCTCCACGGCAGCCAGAAACATAAGATAAAGGATACCAACCTGGCCGAAAATTTCAAAACTTGCATCCCGCGCAAGCAAATTGAACCCAAACGGACCCACGATAACCCCTGCCAAGATCAAACCCACAATATGAGGAATCCTGAGACGCCTGAAAATTATCGGGCATACCAGAATTATGAAGAGCACCAGAAGGAAGATAGCTACCGGCTGGCGCAATGGGAATGTCACTATGGAGAGCAGCAGGTTCATAAATTAAATGTATGTATCGCGTTTCTGTCAGTGATGGCTTCCACTTTCTCTGCACTAAGGCCAAGCACCTCTGCAACTTTCTTGCACGTGCTTACAACGTAAGCAGGTTCATTCCTTTTCCCTCTGTAGGGCACCGGGGCAAGATATGGAGCATCAGTCTCAAGCAGAATATTATCCTGACCTATTATAGGAAGAGCCTCCCTGATAGAGTGGGCGTTCTTAAATGTAACCACACCGTTTATACCGAACATAGGATTGCATATCTTCCTTATCTTCTCCACGTCTTCCACACTTCCTGTAAAACTATGGAAAATCAAAGGAACGCCGGGATTCACACTTCCTATCACTTCAAGAGTCTCATCAAGAGCTTCACGACAATGGATTATGACAGGTAGTTTCAGACGTTCCGCAATTCTAAGCTGGCGCCCGAAAGCCTGCATCTGCTCCTCTTTCCGGCTCTTATCCCAGTAAAGATCCATTCCTACTTCTCCTACACCGACATAACCTCCGGTGTCAAGAAAGCGCTCCATGTCATCCACTACCGACTCCCAGTCCTCACCCACCTCTGTAGGATGCAAACCCATAGCCATAGAGGTATGCTCAGGAAAAATAGAGTGCAGTCTTTTCATAGGAGCTATGGATGAGCCATCGACGTTAGGCAACACTAAATGTGTCACTCCGGCATCGATGGCCCTTCTCACTGCCTCTGCTCCTCCGTCCTCGAATTGCTCAAGATAGGGATGAGTATGAGTGTCGATCATTTCTTTCTTCCGATAAGCTTCTCAGCAAGTTTCCGGAAAGCCTCTTTCTTATCTTCAGGGAGCGAAGTCGCGTTGAGGGCCTTCAAGGCTTTAGATGAATAATGACCTACAGCCTTCTTGCATTTGTCTCCTGCCCCTATTTTTTCATACAGACGGGTCACGGCCTTTATCTTCATGTCTGTAGCCGGCATATTGAAAGCCGCACGCAAAGCTTCTGCTGTCTGTCCTCCCTCTTCAAGAGCTGCCACATAAAGGTAAGTCTTTTTCCCGTTAAGGATATCACCTCCTATAGGCTTGCCGAATGTAGTGGAATCACCAAATGTATCAAGCCAGTCATCCTGAATCTGGAATGCCAGACCGGTCATCACGCCGAATTCATACATGAGTTTGGCGTCCTCTTCCGAAGCACCACCGATAAGAGAACCGATTTTCACGGCAGCTCCAAGAAGTGATCCCGTCTTCCCCTCGATCATCTCAAGATAATCAGAAAGAGCTATGTTGTCAGAATGCTCGAAATCCATATCCAGCTGTTGTCCTTCATAGACATCCAGAGCCATACGGTTGAACGTGTCGAGAACCTCACGCAACTTATCTCCCGGCACCTCTGTCACATACTGCGTGGCAAGGGTAAGCATGGTATCTCCGGCCAGTATCGCAGTATTGGCATTATATTTTTTGTGCACTGTAGGCCGGCCGCGACGGATATCCGACTTATCCATGACATCATCGTGAAGAAGAGTGAAATTATGGAACGTCTCGATCCCGACAGCAGGTTTCATAGCTTCTTGAGCCATTCCTCCGAAAGCATCCGCTCCCATGAGCACCAATACGGGACGAATGCGTTTACCACCCGCAGAGAGTGCATATTCAATAGGTGCATAAAGAGAGGTGAGTTTCCCTCCGGGAAAAGTCAATGAACGGATAGCCGCTTCAACATCGGCTGAATATTCTGCTATAGTTTTCATCTTTCAATAATTGATAAACTCATTATATATCGCTTCCGACAGATCCTTTCCCCGATCGGCCTGAAGCACTGTTTTAAAACCTTTGATAAATCTTATATAGGTAAGGGAGTCTTCTCCGCATGCAGTCTTGAAAGCGTTTATTTCACGTTTCACATCCTCGGCACTCATCTTATGGTCACGAATGTAACTTACATATTCCAATCCTAATTCATACCCCATTCTTTGGGGATCCTCTTGGCCGGCCATAGAGTATAGGCTCATCTTGTCGGCCAGAGGAAGATTGGCAGAATATGAATCGATTTCCTGACTGAAAACTACCAGGCAGGAATCGGTATAATGTTCGTATGCATAAGCTGACGCCACAGTCAGTGTGTCAATCTTCAGGCCCTCTCTTTTACCTAAGGCTGCGTCACAGATGAAGCGTGCCACAGAATCCGGACCCACGGTTTCCATCATATAAGCTACTTTCGCTGTGTCGGGGAGGGCATTGAAATTATCCGGCAAGGTATCAACGGCTACCACGGGTTTTGAACCGCACGAAGCCAAAGCCATGCAACACACCGCTACAGGCCACGCGTAAAGCTTATCAAACAAATAGTTCATAATAACATTCTCATGACTTACATTGGGATAAGGATTGAATCAGTGTCAATCACTCCCTATCGTGAAATTATAATTTTCCACAAAATTACAAAAAAATCAGAAAAACATATTGTCAAATCAAATAAAAGCATTAACTTCGCAGTGTGATTCTT
>CAZPHL010000109.1:0-5382 GCA_964586465.1 uncultured Sangeribacter sp. | reverse complement strand
GAGCCAGCGGCTCCATTCCAAATGGCTCGGATCTACGACAACATTGAACTTAAATTTGAGCAAGGCCTCAAAGATATCATAGAATCTCACGGTGTCAGGCGTGTTGATTTCTGTGTAGGCTACTTTAATCTTCGTGGCTGGGATAAAATCGTCGAGCAAGTTGAACAACTTGAAGGGGATTACGTATTTGAGGGACGCGCAAATGAACATCGCACCTGCCGTCTGTTAATAGGAATGCACCAACCTCCGGCCGAACTTGTGAGGATGCTCTATTCTAAAGAGGATTATACACCTGACGCTGAACTCGTACAAAAAATAAAACGCCGTATTGCTCAGGATTTCCGACGTCAACTACTGATCGGTATACCTACCAAGCATGATGAATGGTGCCTGCGCCGTTTAAGCAGTCAGCTTAAAGCTCGGAAGGTAGTGGTGAAACTGTCAGTGAAAGAACCTTTGCATGCTAAACTCTACCTTGCATATCGTCCTGATGACCGTTACTCACCCATTTTATCAATTATGGGGAGCAGTAATCTCACATACGCCGGACTTACAAAGCAGGGTGAACTTAATGCTGAGTTTCAGGACCGAGACCAGTCTGAAAAACTAAGCCGATGGTTTGAGGACAGATGGAACGACAAATTCTGTATTGATATAACCGATGAGCTTATCAAGGCAATAGATGAAAGCTGGGCAGCGGAACGTCAGATACCACCATATTACATATATTTGAAAATTGCCTATCATCTTAGCGAGGAGGCGCGTAACGGTATTAAGGAATTTACCCTTTCTCCAATATTTCAGCGTGAACTCTTCGATTTTCAGCAAAATGCCGTTAAGATAGTGGCAAGGCATCTTAACAATGAGAAGAGGAGAGGGGCCATGATAGGAGATGTGGTGGGTCTTGGTAAAACTATCACAGCCTGTGCGGTAGCCAAGATCTACGAGACAACCTTTGCAGCAACCACTCTCATCATCTGTCCCGCTAATCTTCAGGATATGTGGCGGAAATATATAGTCAAGTATGATTTGAAAGCCGAGGTTACATCAATGGCAAAACCCATAGATGTTGAAACGGCACGTTTTTACCGTCTGATTATTGTGGATGAGAGCCACAATCTCCGGAATGGAGGGAAGCGCTATCAAAACATAAAAAGTCTTATAGAACATCAGTCGAGCAGAGTGCTCCTATTGACAGCCACGCCCTATAACAAACACTATTCTGACCTTGCCAATCAACTGCGGCTCTTCATTTCGGATGACCAGGATTTAGGAATACGGCCCGAACGATATATTGAGTCTCTCGGAGGGGAACGTGGTTTCCAATATAAACATAGCGATATCCCGATACGCACCATCGCCGCTTTCCAGAAGAGTGAGGAGATAGAGGATTGGAACGAACTGATGAAACTCTTCCTGGTCAGACGCACACGATCTTTCATACGCAATAACTTTGCCAAGACAGATCAGCGGGGAAAATATCTGCAATTCCCTGACGGCACCAAATCCTATTTCCCTGACCGCATACCACGTTCTGTAAAATTTACTACTGTTCCCGGCGACCAATATTCACGGCTCTATTCACAGGATATGATCGGGCTGATGGAATCCCTGGCATTGCCACGTTACGGTCTGAGCCATTTTATCAGTGAGAAAACCACCGCAGATGCTCCCAAGCATATACAGAAACTCATCGACAACCTTTCACGTGCCGGAGTGAGGATGATGGGATTTTGCAAAAGTACCTTCTTCAAGCGTATGGATTCGAGCGGTTTTTCATTCCTGCTCACACTTTACCGCCACATCCTGCGCAACTGTGTCTATATCTACGCACTTGATAATAAGTTGCCTATCCCGATAGGGGATGAAAATTCACTGCCGGAAGATTATACTGAAGACCTTGATACCTACTCCAATGTTTTCGGAGAGGAGGGTGATGAACCGGCTATCGATGCTACTCTCAATATCCCGACCGATATTAATGAATATATGCGGAAGGCAAAGGAGCATTATGACCTTATTTCGCAGAAAAATAACTTATCATGGCTGGATGCCAAATTCTTCAAACGCACATTGAAGCAACAACTCAAAGCCGACTGTGAGACAATCTTGAAAATGATTCATCTTTGTGGACAATGGAATCAGAAACAGGACCAGAAGCTAAATGAACTGGAGCAATTATTGCGAGGCACGCATAAAACCTATAATGAACACGCCAATGACAAGGTGGTGATATTCACCCAATACTCCGATACTGCCCGTTATGTCTACTATCAGTTGCGCAAACGTGGATTTATAAACATTGATTACGCTACCGGTGGAAGTGCCAACCCTTCGGAGATAGTCGAGAAGTTCTCACCCATTAGCAATGAGGCTCCCGGTAAATATACTGCTGACCAGCAGACACGAATACTCATTGCTACCGATGTGCTCTCCGAGGGCCACAACCTTCAGGATGCCCATGTGATTGTGAATTACGATTTGCCCTGGGCAATCATCCGACTTATCCAGAGAGCCGGACGTGTTGATCGTATCGGTCAGAAAGCCGACAAGATTTTTTGCTACTCATTCTTTCCGGCTGACGGTATAGAGGAGATCATAAATCTGCGGGGGCGACTCAATGACCGCATCAACGCCAATGCCAATATTGTAGGATCAGACGAAATCTTTTTCGAGGGTAATGAACAGAATCTCCGCGACATGTTCAACGAGAAATCCGGCGTGCTCGATGATGCTGATGATGAGGATGTTGACCTAAGTTCACAGGCATTTCAGATATGGAGTAATGCAATCAAAGCTGACAAACGATTGAAGGAGATTATCCCACAACTCCAAAATATGATATATTCCACCAAGCCGACTCACTCCCGGAGTGAGCAGGGAGTGGTGACCTATACCCGCACTGTCAATGACTTTGACGTTCTGACCTGGCTTGATATGGAGGGGAAGGTTGTGTCTCAATCGCAACAACGAATAATGCAAGCCCTTGCCTGCCATCCCGACACTCCATGCGTCGAACCTTTGGACCGGCATCATGACTTGGTGGCAGACGCTGTAGAAAAGATTAAGGAGCAGACAGTCAGTAATATCGGTGGTGTCTTGGGCAATAGATTCTCAACCCGTTATCGTATCGTTGATCTGCTCACCCACTATTATGAACAACCCGTTTCGCTCTTCTTCAATGAGGAGCGCCGGGAAGAATTGAAATATGCCATCGATGACATTTATAATTATCCGTTGCAAGGTAATGCTAAATTCAATATCGGAAGAATGTTGAAAAACAGCAATCGCTCAGCCGATGATGACATAGTGGACTATGTGCTTGAACTCCGACGCAACGGCCGGCTGTGTGTGATAGCCGATGATGACACAGAAGAAAAGGAAAATCAGATAATCTGTTCAATGGGACTGCGCTATGAACCGTAACACTTTCAATGAATATATCCTCGATGCCAATTTCCGGGGACTCTTCCTTACAGAACTCGGATGGAACAAACCCAAAGGCAATGCCCGTCTACTCCCTATAACGGTTGAGGATAAAGAATACGCCTTTACATGTATGGCTGAACGTAGCGGTCTGCAGGTCCTCGTGGCTGAGGTGGATGCAATTCCTACTAATTCACTCTCCCGACGTATCGATTCTCATCTTCGCAACCAGGCACAGGATTATATCGCCATATACAAACTTGCAGGTAAGCCGGGTCATCATGCGTGGGTCGTGCCGGTAAAGAATGTGGATAAGCGCGACTTGGTCAGTATTGAATATGAGAATCCCTCGAAAGCTGACTTCCTGCTACAGAAATTAGACTTCATCACATTCGACCACGCCACTCCCACCACAATAGTGGATGTGAAGGAGGGGGTACAGAAAGCCTTTGCCGTCAATGCCGAGAAGATAACTAAAGATTTTTATTCAGGATTCAAAAAAGAGCATAAAACCTTTGCCGACTTCATTACCGGAATCGATGACCATATCGTCACCAAGGATAACCGCAACAAACAATGGTATGCTTCCGTTATGCTCAACCGACTGATGTTCTGCTACTTCATACAGAAGAAGGGCTTTTTGGACGGCAATGTGAACTATCTACGCGAAAAGTTGGATTGGGTGCGCCGGCAGCAGGGGAGCAACCGATTCTTCGGCAGTTTCTATAAAGAATTTCTCAAACAACTCTTCGCCGACGGTTTGAACTCTCCTAAACATGACAGAGAATTTGTCGCGAAATTCGGGCGGATCCCCTATCTAAACGGGGGCATGTTTGACAGTCACAGGATAGAACGTGACTATGCTGACATCGATATAGGCGATGATGCCTTCATTTCGCTCTTCAACTTCTTCGACAAATGGCAGTGGCATCTTGACACAAGGGTCACGGCTACAGGACGTGACATCAATCCCGATGTGCTCGGCTACATCTTTGAGCAGTATATCAACGACAGAGCTGCCATGGGAGCCTATTACACCAAAGAGGACATAACCGAATATATAGGTCGTAATTGTATCCTACCTTTCCTGTTTGATGAGGTTAAACGTACCACAAATGATGAGGGGGGATATTTTGCACCTGACGGTTATGTGTGGCAGAGTCTCAGAGAGAGTGGTGACAGATATATATTCGATGCGGTAAAGAAAGGCTACAGAGACTTCAAAGATATTCCGGAAAATATCCGTCGTGGCATTATCACCGATGAAATGCGTCATGAATATTCCGAATTATCAGTTAACGACCTGCCGGAGGATCATATTCCTTTGGCGAAGTTACGAAAAGATTGGAACACAAAAACACCGGAGCGTTGGGGGCTGCCTACCGAGATATGGAGAGAGACCATTGAGCGCTTACAGCGATGCGGTGACATATTAGCTAAGATAGAGAATGGAGAGATAACATCTATCAATGACTTCATAACCTATAATCTTGATATACGAAGCTTTGCACAAGACCTGTTGAGTAAAGGTGATAACCGGTTTGTGGGTAGGTTCTACCGTGCGTTGCAGCGCGTGACCATACTTGATCCGACTTGCGGCTCCGGAGCATTTCTATTTGCAGCCATGAATATCTTGGAGCCATTATATGAAATATGCATAGAACGGATGCAGGAATTCAATGCCAAAAATCACTTACTTTTCAAGAAAGAATTGGATGAGATAAACCATAAGTATCGTTCCAATATCCAGTATTTCATTTATAAGTCTATCATTCTCCGCAATCTTTACGGAGTTGACATCATGGTAGAGGCAACAGAGATAGCAAAGTTGCGTTTATTCCTGAAAATGGTAGCAGTTGTAGATGTGGACTATCGGGCAGAAAATCTTGGACTTGATCCATTGCCGGATATCGATTTCAATATCCGTTGTGGTAACACACTTGTAGGATATGCTAA
>CAZPHL010000108.1:0-5420 GCA_964586465.1 uncultured Sangeribacter sp. | reverse complement strand
TTCTTATGCCAGTTCTCTCTACCATAATCCATGATTATTTACAAAGAATTGTTTCGTTCTGTTCAATACACTATGTAAGAACTAATTAAGTGATGTTGCCTTATCGACTAATCGCTTACCCATTTCGAAACACTTTTGTTCATCTATGGGGAATTGGGTCTCATGGCGAGCCATTCTCTCGGCACCATCAAAAAGATTGGCGTTCATCTTAGAATAATCCTTGAATTGGAGCGTAGCGTATGAATTGTATTGTTCTGCATATCCAAGAATGAATTCAAGATTACTTTTAGTCATTCCGAGCGACACCTCATAGCCCCCGGCTTTATAGTAAGCTTCGTCGGCATTCATGGTGAATATGATACCGGCAGGAATAATTCGCTTACCCAAAATTCTCTGGATTTGACCGTTTTCTACCTGATATGAAGTCAATGGATAAAGAAAGCGCTCAATAAAAGCTCTTAACATTCCTGAAGGATAGCCAAAGAAATTGGGCGATCCGAGTACTACAGCATCCGCAGCCAGCACTTTCTCCAATACGGGACGGAGATTATCACGTATTGCACACAAACCACCCGTGTTTATACCTTTGCGCTTGCAAGCGAAGCATTCAAGACATCCCTTTATTGGCTCTGCATAGAGCTCTATGAGTTCCGTTTCCGCACCGGCGGAGGCTGCACCTTCAAGGGCTTTCTTTACCAGCGTGTCGGTGTTCCAGTCTTTTCTGGCACTTCCATTTATTCCTATTACTTTCATAATTATTAATTTTTATCTTATGATAATCAAAACAACAAGACTTACCGGTTTGTTAGAATACAAAATGTTCTAAACGGCCTTAAGAATGTTTCTTTTAACCACAGGATATGAAAATAGTTGATATACCTACAGTAACCAGGGATAATCCGAAAGGAAAAACCTTTTCAAAAGACTTATTTATTTACCATGGCGGATGGCATAATGAAAACGAGAACCTCAATTACCGCCTTGATTCGTTATGTGTTTGCTACGTGGAGAGTGGCATACACTCATCTACGCTCAATGGCGTAGAATATGTGGTGCGAAAAGGAGAAGTCCTTGTGTGTCATCCCAATGATTTCTACACCAAAATCAATTTCAGTGATGATTTCTATGCTACCTTTATCTATGCGAATCTTGATTTGATATCAAGTCACATTTCATCTCTTGAGATCCGTGAGATACTTATGAAATTGAAGACTAACCCTGTATTGAAACTTGACGAAGAATCGCAGTCACTGATACGGTCATATCTCAATATCCTTCGTTTGAAAAACAATAGTGAAAACAAAAATGATATTACCATAGTGATATTGGCCGCCAAGTCCTTACTGATGGAAATCTTTTCACTAATAGAAAGTGAGCCATTTCTCCTGAGATCAGAAAACTTATCACAACCGGCACTTCTATATCAACGTTTTTTAGATTTACTGATAAGTTTACCCATCAAGCCGCATAATATGGCTTACTATGCACATGAATTGGCAATCACCCCTAAATATCTTTCGTCTGTCTGTAAAAGCCAAAGTGGAAAGACAGCAAATGAATGGATAAAGGAATATGTCATGAACGATGCTCACCGTTATCTTACCTCGTCAGACTTCTCGATAAAAGAAATTGCATCCCGGCTTGGATTTTCCAATTTCTCATTCTTCTGCCAAAGTGTAAAAAGATATTGGGGCAAGACTCCCCTTCAGATCAGAAATATGAAAACAACGTAGTGACAAACTATCCTCCAACGAATTGAAAATCGGTGAGTTACTTTAATAATATACAAGGACCCAAGTAATCTACAATGACCTATCACATCCCCGACGAGATAGACGCCACCACCAACAGTCCCAAATCGGATGTATTCTAACGATGACTAAAAATGGGAAGTACCTAAATATCAGTAGTTTTTATTAACTTTGCATTATGAAAGGCGAGTCCTCCTCGCCTTCAATCATTAATAATTATACCTATTCATATATATAAGGAAGCTGTGTTTATTTGAGAATGTCAGAACTACAGGTCCATACTTGTTTAGATTTGGACATGGCAGGTGTATTCTGAGCCATTACCCCTACAAGTGGGTGAGGGACGTAACACTCTCCCAGATACTCTATTTCTTCCGGAGTTAGGTCAAAATCAACAGACTTTATCATTCCGTCAAGATGATGCTTCTTTGTGGCGCCTACGACAGGTGCAGTCACTTTAGTCAAAAGCCATGCCAATGCAACCTCGGTCATTGATACACCCCGTCTGTCAGCTATTTCTATCACCCGGCGAATTATCACCTCATCCTGCTTTGCGGAAGCATCATATTTCAGACGTGCATAACTGTCTTCTTCAAGCCTTTTTGAATCTTCTCCCGGACGTTTGGAGAGGCGTCCGCTTGCAAGCGCACTGTAAGGTGTCATTGCAATATTCTCTTCAGTACACAACGGTTTCATCTCTCGTTCCTCTTCACGGAACAGGAGATTGTAGTGTCCCTGAACGGAAACAAACTTTGTCAGGTTTTCATACTCTGCTATGGTGTTGGCTTTGGCAAGCTGCCATGCAAAGCAGTTTGAAATTCCGATATATCTCGCTTTCCCACTTTTCACGATGTCGTGAAGTGTTCGCATTACTTCGTAAATGGAAGTGTTATAGTCCCACATATGGTATATATACAGATCCACATAGTCCATACCGAGATGTCGGAGACTCGCATCAATACTCATCTCAATGTGCTGTCGGCCAGAAATACCGGTCGCAATATCCTCTTGGGACCGTGGGAGAAACTTGGTGGCAACCACCACATCCTCACGTTTGGCGAAGTCACGCAAAGCACGTCCTACATACTGCTCACTGGTGCCGTTCTGATAACCTATGGCTGTGTCGAAGAAATTGATACCACCTTCGAGAGCGGCTTTAATGATATCGCGTGTTTCCGGTTCTCCGATTGTCCATGAGTGCTGTCCGTTATTCGGGTCACCGAATCCCATGCAGCCTAAGCATATACGGGATACCGAAAGATCTGAGTTCCCTAATTTTGTATATTTCATGTCTTTTATTTAATCTTGTTAATTATTTTGCTGTCGGGATTCAGAGGATTTTGGTCGCACAGTTCAAGCGACTTCACCATGTGGAGAGTGCCCTGTTTGTATTTTTGGAAATGGGGTGAGGCGATGTGCGATTTATAGGCATCCTGACTCGCGTATGTCTCCAATATGGTGATGAGACAAGGATTGTTCTTGTCTGCAACGGCATACATTGTCAACACACCCGGCTCTGTGCGCAGTGACGTAGCACCAACTTCGGTAGCTAACTTCACGTATTCTTCCAGATATTGTGGATAGACCTCAATCCGAGAGAGCCTGACAATTCCGTCTTCAGCCATCGGCAGTTTCCTGCATTGGGGTGCCGGATCTGACAGGTTGGAGCAATGGTTTTCTTTTCCGAAAAGAGCCAAAGCGTTGCCACTTAATATTTGCTCCTTATAGGGAGAAAGCCTCTCATTGTTATCTATTGATTTAACCAGATTTGCATATACTTTCTGCAATGCTTTTGCAGGAACAAAGCTATAGTCGGAACCATATAGGATGTGCTTCGGATCGGTAATCGTCAGCATGAGGTCAAGAATCTCATCCGAGAGGCCTCCGGCAACGTCGTAGTAGAGGTTGCTCATGTTCGCGTCAATATCGAAAGGTTTTTCTATCACACCCATCGCTGACATCAGCGGATAGCCGTTTTTAAGTCGTGCAACCGCTGTAGGGAGGAATGACCCGGCGTGCGGCACAACAAACTTAATGTCGGGATAACGTGTCATTATGTTGTTGGCCACCATATTCAGCACCGCGCGTGTGGTCTCTACCGGATATTCATAAACGAATATCGGGCCGGAAGTGAACACGCTGTCGGGCAGTGACGCAGGACGATGCGGATGGATTATCACGGCTGCTTTGCGGTCGTTAAGCTCCTTCATCAGAGGGTCGAGAGCAGGATCACCCAAGTAAAGCCCCCTACTGTTTGTAGGGAGCTTTATTCCGTCGGCTTTCAGTGTGTCAAGGGCATATATGGTTTCCTGAATGGCAGCCTCCACATCAGGCAACGGCACGGATGCGCAATACATGAAGCGCCCCGGATGCCGCAGCTTCACAGCCGCACCTTCTTCATTTACCGAGCGGATTACATCCTTCGTCTCCTTAATATCCCCGAAATATGGGTATGGGGATGAGAGGGTGAGCACGGACGTAGCTATGCCCAGTGAATCCATAAATGCAAGGTGCCCGTCTTCATTCCAAGCCGGAAGTGGAAAACCGTCCTCCATAAGGGCACCATTACGTTCAAGACATTCAAGGTAGGGTTTGGTCATGAGATGAGAATGGACATCGACCGCTTTCATATCCTTGTCTTGTGCCATTGAAGCTATTGACATGATGACACTGAGTGCCGCTGCAACAAACCGCATCATACCATCGGATTTTCCCATGAGCCCTTTGTATCGACTCCGGTTGCCTTGGCAAGAAGCTCAAGTTCCTTGATTTCCTCCTCGGTAAGGCGAACTGTAGTAGCCTGAGCTGCCTCAATGACGTGGCGCGGTTTGGTCACACCGATGATGGGGGTAGTACCCTTGTTGATTGCGTAAGCCACGCCTATCTGTGAGACACTCACGCCATATTTTTCACCGATTTCCTTCATCTTTGCAAGCAGCTTGTCAAGCTCAGGAAGGATTGCATTATAAGTCATTGCACGCGCACTGCCTTCGGGCATCGGATTGGCAACGCCATATTTCCCTGAGAGAGCACCCTGTTCGAGAACCATATAGGCATAGAAATCCTTGCCTGTCTTATGGCAGTAGTCGAGAATACCGGCCTCCTCAGAGGAACGGTATAGGAGGCTGAAATGGTTCTGCACAGCCGACACTCCGAAGCCGTGAGCCTTCAGTATCTCATCGGCACGCTTGATCTGCTCAAGGTTGTGATTTGAAACGCCGACACCCTTTACCATTCCGCTTTCAAGCAGCGGAACAAGCATCGGAGTCCATTTCTCGACATCAGCAGGATTGTGGATCCAGAAGAGGTCAATGTAGTCAATATGCATGCGGCGGCAGCTTTCCTCCGCCATCCTTGCCACAGGGTTCTCGCAATCCGGAGCTATCTGTGGGGTGAACTTTGTGGAGATATAGACATCCTCGCGGGGAACGCTCTGGATGAACGAACCGAGTATCTCCTCGGATGCACCCATACCATAGACGGTTGCTGTGTCCCAGACTCCGAGACCCTCTTTCATCGCGGTGTCAAATACTTCACGAAGTTCTTTCTCTCCGAGGTGATTTCCGAAAACCTGATCACCTCCGGCCATACCGGTGCCCCATGACCATGTGCCTAAGGCTATTTTCTTGTTCATAATTCTATCAGCTTTAATGTTAAACAAATTCTATT
>CAZPHL010000107.1:0-5451 GCA_964586465.1 uncultured Sangeribacter sp. | reverse complement strand
GACGCTCTAAACCAGCTGAGCTAATCGCCCGATTGCGAGTGCAAAGTTAGAGCATTTTTCTGAAACTACCAAATTTTTTTACTAATTTTGTAGAAAAATTTTTCTCTTTCTCTAATCTTAATTAATTAATTTTCATTTAATCAATGGTTTAAGATTGCAGAATTATTTAATTTTTCATGTTGATTTTTCATGGTAAAAGAGATAAATATTGAAGATTTCGATTATAATCTGCCGGATGAGCGCATTCCCAGACATCCCCTTACCAAACGGGATGCCTGCAAATTACTTCTGTTCCGTCCGGACGGAATGATCGCCCACCGTAACTTTTCCGAACTGCCGGACCTCCTTCCTCCGGGCACCTTGCTCGTGTGTAATGACACGCGCGTAATCAACGCCCGTATCTCATTCTATAAATCCACAGGCTCACGAATCGAGGTTTTTCTCCTCGAACCGATTGATCCTTCCGACTATGTGCTGACTTTCCAGACCCGCGGCAAATGTGTCTGGAATTGCCTCGTTGGAAATCTTAAGAGATGGAAAGGAGGCAGTCTGTCACTTGAAATCCAACCTGAAGGTTTTGAAAAGCCATTCACACTCTCAGCTACGCGCCTGTATCCGACAGAGGGCAACGGCCAGGCAATCGAGTTCACCTGGGATAATCCTGAAGCCACTTTTGCCACGGTAGTGGAAGCGGCCGGATTCATACCTATTCCACCCTATCTGAAACGGGATTCGGAAGAGAGAGACTTAGAGGATTATCAAACTATCTATGCAGATGTGAAAGGGTCAGTGGCGGCTCCCACAGCGGGGCTGCATTTCACCCCGGAAGTATTTGCCGACCTTAAGGCACATGCTATCCCCGTAGAAAAACTTACCCTGCACGTCGGAGCCGGAACTTTCCAACCCGTCAAGGCTGACCATATCGGTGATCATCCCATGCATACGGAAACCTTCTCCATAAGCCGCGACCTCCTGCAAGCCCTTATAGAGCACAAAGAAAAGGCTCTTCCATTGGCTGCTGTAGGCACCACATCCGTACGTACTCTTGAATCGCTCCCCGTTCTTGGTGCACAACTGTCGCTTGGCGATACGTCTATGCATGTGGACCAATGGACAGCCTACTCACCCGAAATCATGAGTTGTGACACCACCAACGCACTGCGGACTCTTCTTGACCATTTAGATGCTAACAATCTTGACTCTCTCACTGCCTCCACAGCCATTATGATCGCGCCGGGCTTCAATTGGAGAATAGTCGATATAATGGTTACCAACTTCCACCAGCCTCAATCCACACTACTCCTTCTTGTGTCATCCTTCATCGGTGGCACGGATTACGACTCCCTGACACCATGCTGGCGGAAGGTATATCGTGAAGCCATGGAAAATGAATATCGGTTTCTTTCATACGGTGACGCATGCCTACTGTTCCGCTCCGATAAAAACAAAAATTAATAATCAAACTGACATAAGCCCTGCCACTGTCATCATCTAAAGAACTGACGCTATGCATAACGTTATACAACTTCCCGCCTCAAAAAGTATAGGTGCACGATATCTCGTCTCATCGTTATTTGCCGGTAGTTTGACAAAATGCCGACTTTTCAACGACTGTGATGATCTTAAAGTGATTCAAAAAGCACTTCTTGACCTTTATGAAAAGGTGAATTTGAAAGAAAGCGGAGAGATTCCCACAATTGATGTCCATGCTTCCGGCACCGCCTTCCGATTTATGGCTGCCGTAATCGCCTCTACGTCAAATTCAGAGTTTATACTTACAGGTACTCCGCGTCTGTGTTCCCGACCCATGACTCCACTGCTTGACGTGTTACGTCAGGCCGGAGCCGACATCAAGGCACTCGGACAGAATGAGACAGGTCCTTACCGAATAAGTGGCCACAGACTTAAAGGCGGTAAGTTCGAGATCAGAGGTGATGTGAGCTCACAATTCATATCAGCGCTAATGCTGGCGGCTCCCACATGGGCAGGTGGTATGAACCTGCATTTCACCACCCCCCTTGTATCACGTCCATACGCAGAAATGACAGCCAGGGTGATGCGTGATTTCGGGATAGAGGTGGAGCTTTCAGAAACAGGCGTGACTGTAAAGGAGGGTAAATATATCACCCCCGCAAATTTCCGGGTGGAAGCCGACTGGAGCGCGGCAGGATTCATATATGAGGCGGCTGCATTTAAACTTAATCCGGTTTATATAGCAGATCTGGTAGCACCTGAAAAATCGATGCAGGGAGACGCCGCAACTGCTCAAATATACCGACACTTAGGGGTAAAATCAGAATTTACAGACACTGATGCTGAGATTGAGCGTTATTATGATCTCCCTGATGAATTGAACCTCGACCTTACCCATAACCCCGACTTGGTACCGGCCTTGATGCTCAGCTGTGTTTTCAATGCTGTCCGCTTCCGTTTTACAGGTGTGCGCAATCTACGTCTCAAGGAATCCGACCGTCTCGCAGCTATGCAGACAGAACTGGAAAAATTCGGTTATCCTGTCAGTGTCGGTGAGGATTTTATCGAATGGCAAGGGGGCGCATGGTCACATGATGACGATTTCGTGATTGAGACCTACGATGACCACCGTATAGCCATGGCCTTCGCAATAAGCGCCCTACGCAATAGTCGTGTTAAGATTGCCAACCCTGACGTGGTTGACAAGTCTTTTGCAGATTTCTGGGAGCAGCTACCCAAACTTGGCCTTAAATGCAAGCGGGAAGGCAACATAATGATTGTAACAGAGTATAAACCAAGTCTCAGAACTGTTTATTAACCAACCAATCGAAATCAAATGAGAGGAGCATTAGTGATATTCGCGGCAATGATAGTGATAGGAATAGCGCTTTATCTTATCGATATTTTCTATTACAGACGTAGACAGCCGCAAAATCAAGAATCCGGAATAAAAAACGGGGATGATAAGTTATCATCCCCGACTATTTCGGATCAAAAGGATTCTTCCGTTTCTACGCCCTCATCCGGTGGAGAAGGAGAAATATGCTGCGGAATGCATACCGTGTGTGAGAAAACCAATCTCTCCCCGGTGACAGGGGAAATAGTTTATTACGATGACGAGGAACTTGACCGTTTCCGTGGACGTGAGCCGGAGAGCTACACAGCTGAAGAAGCTGAAGAGTTCCGCGACGTTCTGATGACCCTGCTTCCTGAAGATGTGGCCGGTTGGAGCCGCAGCATACAGGTAAGAGAGATAGCCCTACCATACGATGTGCGCGACGAACTGCTGTTGATTGTCAGCGAACTGCGCCACACCGGGAAATGAACCGGAAGGGAGGGTCATTTCTCAAGACTGCTACATAACTCTGTATTAGCCTTTCTGACTCTCTCCTCATCCATCTTCACCACCTTTCGGTCGTAGGTCATAAGACCGTTAACCTCCACCTCGACATCAGTGGTCTGCGTGTAGACAGCGGCAGAAAATCCGTCATCAACAAGGTCACGCACTTCATTGACATATTTCACATATTCATCGGTGACATCCTTAGAGTTCTTGAACTGAATGTAGCCCCAGTTACGGTCAGGATTCCATATATGGTCATCAACCACATAGCCTATGCCACCGAATTCTCCGAGTACGTTCACACGGTCGTCATCATACAGATACATTGCGGGACCCGGATAATTGTGGAGATCGAGTATATCCCCACACTTATAGAAATTACCGCCGCTTGCAGGATTCACAAGTCGCGACGGGTCATAAGACTTGGTCCACTCGGCTATTTCACAGGTCTTGAACTGGCCCCAGGCTTCATTGAAAGGTATCCATGTGCAGATAGAGGGATAATTGTAAAGACAATCGATTATTTCTTTCCACTCCTTGCGGTAAGTAGCCTCGCTTTCCGGAGAACGTTCCATCTCCGTGCCGTCGAAATAACGGTGGTTCTGCCATTCGGGTCCCTTGTCACCACTTGGCATATCCTGCCAGACTATGATACCGGCACGGTCACAGTAGGTATACCATGTGGCGGGCTCAACTTTTATATGTTTACGTATCATATTGAAGCCCAAATCTTTAGTCTTATCAATATCGTAAATCATAGCCTCATAACTCGGAGGAGTGTATAACCCGTCAGGCCACCAGCCCTGATCCAAAGGTCCATATTGGAAGAGATCCTTATTATTGAGTTGAATCCTCATTTTACCTTTATCATCGCGCTTGGTGGAAAACTTACGCATAGCCGCATAAGAGTTAACCTTATCGGAAAGTGCTCCATCGTAATAGAGCGAGACCTCCATATCATAGAGATTCGGCGCGTCGGGCGACCAGAGTTTCACCTCTTCAGGCATATTCACCGTCACTGTCTCCCCGTCTTCTCCTCTTCCTGAAGCCACGAGCTGGCCGTTATCAAACACCTTGATTTCAACCGTCTGATCGGGAGTGATGTAAGAGGGGGTCAGATCGATGCTTAAGGTGTTGGCATCAATATCAGGAAGGATACGTAGTGAGGATATGTGCAGAGGCGACACCGGCTCGAGCCACACCGTCTGCCAGATTCCTGTGACAGGGGTATACCAAATTCCCGAGGGTTTGCTTACCTGCTTTCCATGGGGTTGATAGCTACAGTCAGTGGGATCATACACCCGCACTGTCAATGTGTTGGTGCCACCGGAGGCCAAAGCCGGGGTGATGTTCAGACTGAAAGGCGTATAGCCACCCTCATGACCGCCGACCTTCACATCATTGACCCACACATCACACTGCCAGTCAACAGCTCCGAAATTAAGCAAAATGTCCTTACCCTCCCACTCAGAAGGCACTGAAAAAGTACGTTTATACCACAAGGCCTTATTCTCGCCCACCTCTTTACCGACACCGGAAAGACTCGATTCCACCGGGAAAGGCACGAGTATCTCGCCATCATATTTATCGGGAGCAGTGGCGGAAGCATCGACAATCGCATAGTCCCAAAGTCCATTGAGATTCTCCCACTCAACACGTTCCATAATAGGTCGGGGATATTGCTGCCACACACTATCGGGGTTTATATTCTCACCCCAGGAGGTAGCTATTCGGTCGCCGGCACGTGAATAGCCCAAGGTTGTCAGAGAAGATAGGCCACATATTGCGGCAAAAAGGAGTCGGTTCATGATAATAATCGGTAAAGAGGTTTAAGGAGTTATCTGTCAGAATCACTCCATGTCATGGTATTTTTAATTTCTAACGGAAGACGCGTTGAAATATTGCCGGAGGAGGTACCGATCAGAATCTCAAATTTACCCGGCTCTACTGTCCACATCCGTGTATCAGGATTATAAAAGGCGAAGGAGGATTTGTCAAGCTCAAGGTTCACTTCGGCAGTTTCTCCCGGTGCTATCTCTACCTTCTTGAACGCTTTCAGTTCCTTGTCAGGACGTGATACACTGCTCTTTATATCGCGCACGTATGCCTGCACAACTTCAGCACCTTCTCTATTG
>CAZPHL010000106.1:0-5481 GCA_964586465.1 uncultured Sangeribacter sp. | reverse complement strand
CTCGACCATATCCGCAATCGGAGCGTCCATTTCTCCTCCAAATCCCGTACAATAGAAGATTAGATGATTGGGGAATGATAGATTTTATTGTTGGTTTCATTATTATCTTTATCGTGAAGCTTAAAGATATAGGATTATCCGGGTCAGGTGTAAAATGAGTTGAGCAGGGAGATGATGTTGTCGGTTTCGGAGGGAGTGAGCACCGGTGAGATGGGGAGGGAGAGCTCACCGGCATGAATTCTCTCAGTTATGGGATAGGATCTTCCTGCCCATTCTGTATAGGCTTTCTGACGGTGAGGGGGTACGGGATAGTGGATAAGGGTCTTCACTCCGTTGATTTCAAGATAGTTTTTTAAGTCATCACGGAGATCTGTAAGTATAGGGAAAATGTGGAATACGTTTGAGGGATAACCTTCCGTACGGTCTTGTTTCATTTCTGTCAGACCCGGAATGGTAATCAGAGGATTGGATATCCCGGCAATATATAGTGAGGCTATCTCTTTACGACGATTGTTGTCTTTGTCGAGATGTCGCAGTTTGACTCTCAGGATGGCTGCCTGAATTTCATCGAGCCGTGAGTTGCGACCTTTAAAATCGAATGAATATTTTATTTCGGATCCATAATTGGCGAGTGTACGCACCATACGCGCAAGTTCCTCATCGGAGGTGGTCACACAACCTCCATCTCCTAAGGCTCCGAGATTCTTGCCCGGATAGAAGCTATGGGCTGCCGCATCGCCGAGCGAACCTGTATGGCGTCCTTGGTAGAGGCATCCGTGAGCCTGGGCATTATCCTCAACAAGTTTCAGATTATATTTCTTGCAAATTTCTTCTATTCTTTCCGTATGGGCACACCGGCCGTAGAGATGCACTGTCATTATGCCTCTTGTGCGTCGGGTAATGGCTTCCTCTATGCGGTTGGAATCTATCTGGAGCGTTTCGGGATCCGGCTCTACCGGTATGGGTGTGAGATGATTTTCGGTGACTGCAAGGATGGAGGCAATGTAGGTGTTGGCCGGGACAATTATCTCATCACCGGGTTTCATAACACCCATCTCGATATAGGCCCGTAAGATGAGAGTAAGTGCATCAAGACCATTGGCACATCCTACAGCATGCTCCGTGCCTATGTAACGGGCATATTCTTTTTCAAAATTACGGGTTTCCTCACCAAACAGATAGCGTCCCGAGTCAATGACGCGGTTGACAGCCACTTTTATCTCATCGCTATGAAGGGCATTGATTTTCTGAAGGTCAAGGAATTGTATCATATCGGAATGGAATAAGTGTCGTAAACTATGCCTCGGGCTCCGAAACCCTCTTTCTGGGAAATGAGATTCTCGTTGAGATAATGGCCGGCATTACCGTTGGAAGTACCGAAATCGAAATAAGGGTAGGTGGAGTAGATGTTTGTAAAGAGAGTATGGAGCAGCAGGTCGAGCACATGCAGCTCTCTTCCTTCAGGTGTGGTGGAGATGTATTGGGTATGTGCTACCGTGGAAGTGAGATATACCACCGCACCCCCTAATATGTTGTCATCCTTACGGGCTATATGCAGATGGATATTGTCGGGAAAGAATTGGCTTAAACGTATGATTTCAGAAAGACTGTGCACCGGGGCTGCATCATAACGCTTCTTAAGATTGTCGGTGAGAATGTCCCAGAATCGTGAATATTGTTGGGAGTTTTCAATTATTATACCATCTTTTATGGCTTTACGGAGGCCTGCCTTGCGGTCGTCTCTTAGTTTTATGTGATGTGTGTTGTCTATCACAGCAGAGATATTACGACCTGTAAGGGTGGCATTCATACGGAAGAGAGCATAAAGGTCTTCTTCAGCAGGAAGCCGATGGTAAATATGGGGTACCGGCTTATAAATGAATTGCCGGGCACCCATGTTGCGGGCGTGATCTATGATGAGTTGCATCAATTGTAGCACTTCGGCAGCCGTAGCCCGTGCATCAAGCAGAAGTCCACCGTAAGTGAGACCTGCGTGTGATGAGAGAGTGGTGCCATCGAAGGTGGCCGGCAGGAGCGCGAACAACCGGTTGCGGCGCACCGCCATTAGTGAAGCATCAGGAAAACGGTCGGCGTGATAGTCCATATAGTCGCGTCTATGTAGAAATGTGGCGTTTTTTGAGGTTGACACGAAAGCGTCCCACTCTTTTTTGTAGAGAGGGGAATATGGAATCAGCTTCATTTCTCTGATGTTTTATTTTTCTTGAGGGAAAGAAACTCGGAGTAATCGTGTATGTAGTCATCTTCATCGTAGGAATCGGAGGCAAGGACCATACATACCGCTCCGGGCGAGAAGTGATGGAGGGATACCCATATTCCGGGCATGACCACAAGTCCGATGTCAGGACGGTCAAGCAGGAAAGTATGCTGCCGGAAGCCATCGTCAACCGTTACCGAGAAACTCCCGCTTACTGCTACTATGAGTTGATAGAGCCGGTGATGTGCGTGGGCTCCTCGTCCGGCTCCTTCAGGAACATCATAGACCCAATAGACCCGGTGGATGTGGAAAGGGATATCCTTACATTGCTCAACCACCGAGAGCTTGCCCCGGTGGTCGAGAAAACGTGAGAGATTTATGAGATATGGACCCGACGGGTTACTGCTCGTCATACCATTTGGAGTACATGAGATAATTACGAGCGATTTTCTCGTTCATCTCCTTTGCTTTTTCCGGCTCCACCATCTTGATGAATTTGGCCGGTGTGCCACCCCATAGTTCATGGCTGCCTATCTTCGTGCGGCTAAGTACGACTGATCCGGCTGCCACGATAGCACCTTCGCCCACTTCGGCATCGTCCATCACGACGGCTCCCATGCCAATCAGGGCGTAGTCGCGCACTTTGGCGCCGTGTATCACAACGTTGTGACCTATGGATACATCGTCGCCTATCTCAATGGTCGACTTTTGATAAAGAGTATGAAGCACGCTGCCGTCCTGTATGTTGACGCGGTTGCCGATGCGTATGGAGTTGACATCTCCGCGCAATACTGTGGAGAACCAGATGCTACATTCGTCGCCCATGATGACATCGCCTACTATGACGGCGTTGGCGGCGAGAAAGCAGTCCTTGCCTATTTCAGGGGTAAAACCTCTGACTGACTGTATTATTGCCATTTGTATTAGATGTTTTATAGATAAGTCAGGAAACCGGATTTATGTTTACGGTTTCCTGACCGGTTTATGTTTCAATAAAGACTCATCTTGTTAGCGGCTGTGTCTTTTTGGCGAGCCATGCGGCTTCGTCTGCATTAAGCAGCGGGGTGAGCCGGTTACGGACTTCAGTGTGGTAGTCGTTGACCCACTTGATTTCGCTGTCGGTCATCATCGAGGTGTCGAAGAGGGTGAGATCAAACGGGAAGAGGGTCAGGGTGCGGAACTGCAGGAAGGGTCCGAATTCGGTGGTTTTCCATGATTCGCAAGCCAGCATATTCTCGCAGCGTATACCGTAGCGTCCTTCAAGATAGAGACCCGGCTCGTTGCTGGTGACCATACCCGCCTCAAGAGTAATGGGATTCTCCTGGGTGCGGATTGACTGTGGCCCTTCATGACAGTTGATGAAGAATCCAACTCCGTGGCCTGTGCCGTGGAAATATGCCTTTCCCTCGTCCCAGAGATACTGGCGAGCGAGAATATCGAGCTGAGAGCCACGTGTGCCGACAGGGAATTTGATTGTGGAGAGGGCTATCTCCCCTTTCATGACAAGTGTGAAGTCATGAATCTGGTCGGCGGTTGGAGTGCCGAGTGCCACTGTACGTGTGATGTCGGTTGTGCCGTAAGTGTATTGGCCGCCGGAATCAACGAGGAGCAGCCCGCTGCCTTCAATCACTACGTCTGTCTCGGCTGTAGCTTCATAGTGGGGCAGGGCGGCATGAGCGTTCCATCCGATTATGGGAGCAAAACTCTCGTCGACGCAGGATGGATCGGCAAGACGGAGGGCACGGAGTGTCTTGCCAAGACCTAATTCGGTGAGCTTGCCACCGGGATATTGCTCTTCTACAAGCATGAAGAATTTCGTGAGGGCCACGCCATCCTTCTCCATGGCGAGTTCCAGATTGGCGAGCATTGTCTCATTCTTGATGCTCTTGAGTTTTGAGATGGCGTCACCACCGAAGACAGTTGTGCATCCTACCTTGTCGTAGATGCCTCGGGCTGTCTTCTGCGGATCAAGCAGCAGTCGGGTCTCTTTGGGGAGAGAGGCGACGAAGTCGAGCACAGCGTCATAATCTTTGACATCAATGTTGTATTTTTTCAGATGCTGTTCCACTTCCGGAGTAAGTTTGTCATTGTCGACAAAAAGCACACGTTCTGTAGGCGATACATACAGGAAGGCAAGATATACCGGGGAGAAGGCTATATCGCCGGCGGCACGCAAGTTGGTGGCCCAAGCTATGTCGTCAAGAGAGGAGATGAGCACTGCGTTTGCAAGTTCTGCCTTTACCTCGGCGTTGATCTGATCCATTTTGGAATTGACATCCTGGCCTACGATTTTCTCATCATGGACAAAAATCTTGTTTTTCGGGCGCTGGGGACGGTCGGGGTATATATAGTCAAATTGTGTGAAGTTATCTTTGAGTTTCATCCCGTTGTCGGAAAGCTCCTGCTCAAGACGCTGGGCGTATGAAATAGAGAAAGTCATGCCATCAATACCGACAGTCTGGCCTGATTTGAGATGTTCTACAAGCCAATCTATGAGATTTACGGCATTCGGGCCATCCTCCGGCATCATTGAGAAACCGGTGCCTTGGAGTTGCTCGGTAGCCTGGATGAAGTAACGGTTGTCTGTCCACACGTATGCCTGGTCAGCGGTGACCACAGCCGTTCCGCTTGTGCCGTTATCACTTGTGAAACCGGTGAGCCATTCACGGCCGCGCCAATGCAGGGGAGGCAGTTCCGACTGATGGGGGTCGGTGCTTGAGATGACCACAGCATCGATTCCGTGGTCGGCCATCGCTTTACGGAGGCTGGCAAGGTATTCAAGATTTTTCTTTTCCATAAATACAGATTTAAGGTGACAACACATCAAAAGAGTGCTGGCCCGGTTAATAATGAATGTAAAGTTAACGAATAAAACGAGAGTATGCAAGAAAAAAGATGTATAAAATGGAAGACCCGGTAGGATGAATTGGGATAAATAGGGTGAGTAATTGGTGTAAAATCAACAATCAGGGGTATTAAATTGGTCAAAAAGGGACAAATATGAAAAAAAAGCAAATTATGATGAAATTTTTTAATTCAAAATTTTGCAGTATAAAAATAAATGTCTAATTTTGCAATGAGATTTTCCGCAGGGTTATAATGTCCCCTGCGGTAGTGAAAAATGGCAAGTCAAAAAGCTTTTTAAGTAATAGTGATATAAATTGTAAGTTAGTGGTTGAGTAAGGCAACTCAGGCTTGTGAAGGTATGACAGTCTACGAAATCACAGGACGGCAGAATGTTGTGAAACAGTCTGCCGTTTTTGCGT
>CAZPHL010000105.1:0-5490 GCA_964586465.1 uncultured Sangeribacter sp. | reverse complement strand
CCTTGATATTTAATTGTACCGTCGTCATCCACTTTAATTCCGGGCAATCGTTTTATGACATCTATTATGGCATTATCCTTGGCATTCGCGTAACGCGCCACATTGAAAACCAAAGTATCACCTCGCGCATAGATATCGGGAGCCTCCACCACCACATCCTTAAGTTGGGTTGCTTTTGCCTGAAGAACCACATCACGGGTAAAATCATGATTTATAGAAAATACCCTTTCCTCATAACCCATGCACCGGAAAGAAATGGAATCGACGGTTGAAGTGATTTTTAATGAAAAGGCACCTGTACGGTCAGAGGAAGAAAAGGCCACTACCTTCCCGGCATCATTCAGACCCCTGATTACAACACCGGGTATGGGTTCTCTGGTTTCGCCTGATATGACTTTTCCGTTGATCTCTTTCGAGACTGCTGCCGTTGCCGACAGCAGCCCGAAAAAGACACATAGTATAAAAAAACTGTATTTAATTCTAAACATCACTGATAGGTAAAAAATCATTCTTTCTTAATGGGATTTATCAGTTCGCCAGTCACGTTCTATGAAGTCAAAGACGAGCTCTAAAGGGTCATAGGCATCAAGAGCAGGGTTGCCGGCTTCATCAGTTACTGTTACATGTCCGGCACCTGTAGCTTCGAAATAGGCATACGGGTTTATTTCATAGCGATGTTTTGTATCGTAATATTTACTCCTGCTTGTCTTGTTGTATGGCACCTTATATATTGTAATCGGACGGTTACCTGCCGATTTTATACCGATGCATTCAAACTTATAATTCTCTTTATCATCAGACACTTTCATAATGAGACCCGGTAAACCAGAGAATTTCCATGGTCCGTCCATCACCGGAATATCTTCAGTATAAAAGGCTGTCCATTTCCTTCCACGGAAGTCACACACGGCACCACGACATTCATAACCCAACACGTTTACCACACTATCGGTGAGCTCCCAGTTCATCTGAGGCATATCCTCTTCATAACGGAGCCAATCCATACATATCTTGTCAAGATGAGTGAGTTTCCCCTCCGGATAATTCTTGTAGACAGTCATAAAATCTCCGGTTGACAGCTTCCCTTCCGTAGCGGCCACGCCGATTTGTTCTGGAGTAAGAGCCATAAGAAGAGAATCTACCGTAAGGTTTTTGTAACTTGAAAATTTTGAAAGACCGTCGGAAGCAATCTGCAACAACATGCGGTCTGACACATAATTCTCCTCCATAGTGCCGGTAGTGTCAACACAACACTGATAATCGTAAACAAATTCCATCGTTTCGGGTGCGAGTGTTTCAGTTTCGGGCACATTATTCTGTAAGATACTCAGCGTACGTCGCATTAATTTTGCAGAAAGACCCATAGCCAATATGCTCAAGGCTGAAAGAATAGTAATAAGTTTTCTCATTTTTTTATTGTTATTGATTACGCTGCAAAGTTACCTCCTTCCTACCCTGTCAATCGAAAATAATCATTACTCAAATATTATGCTATTATTACTGAATTATTACTCTGCTTAAATTGAATAGCCCTATAAATTGATTTACTAAAGTTTATCAGTAATTTTGCATCATGGAAAAACGGATCAAAATACTTTACATAATCACCATCATAGCGATTCTTACTTTTCTCGGGATGCAACTCTACTGGTTATATGGCCGCTATCAGTTCTCCTTGAAAGAATGTGAAAGTCAATTGAGTGAAAAAGTGGAAGAAGCGTTCAATATCTACCATGAAAATCGTTGGTATACCAATTCACTTGATACGGCACATAATATGCCGTCACGTGTAACTTTCGGTTTATCTGAAAGTTTATCTCAAGAACTTGGTGACAAACTTACTACCCGACGAACAGCTACTATCACCACCTATCACCTCAGTGCATCTGAATTACTCGGACTTAAGAACGTATCTTCATTAAGTCCTAAACAAAGAGAAGAAGCTTTTGAAAAGGCATTCCGACAACATGCCACCAAAGAAGATAAGGTTTATGACGCAACCAGTGCTCCGAGTGAGGGCTATGCCTGGAATGCAGCGAGAAATGTAAAACTTGAATCAGAAACTCCTTTTACTACAGAAGGCCTCGACTCCTGTCTTTCAAAAGAGGGAGTTAAAGCTGAAGTGGAATTAGTGAAAACCGATTCTATGGAATGGACACGCAAGATGATTCCTGCCAGAAAGCTATATAAACCATCGGTTACTTTCTATTACCCATACTCTGAACTTGAATGTAAGAGTGTCAAGATCATTTGTCCGATACATCTGACAGACATTATTTACAACATGGCAGATATTTTAGCCATCATGGTCATATCCTCAATCCTGCTGATAATATGTCTTATATGGCAATTCTCCACCGTGTTGAAACTCTCCCGGCTTGACAAGATGCGCAATACATTTGTCACTACCATGATTCATGAACTCAAACGTCCGATCTCAACACTTAAGATGTGTGTCTCAGGCATTGAAAATGAAAAGATGCTCGCCGATAAAGACGTCAAGGCCGAATTGATGTCAAATGCCCGTTATGCTCTTGATAATCTTTCAGCCTACTTCTCAAAACTACGTGATATTATCTTCAACGACGTGGAACAGATTCCTTTGAACATTATCCGAATAAATCTTTACAATATTGTGGATAAAATTATATCTACTGTGGCAGTGCCTGCTACAAAACAGGTAGAATTTGATAATACCATTGATCCGGCTATGGAGATTTCGGCAGATCGGTCGCATATCTACAGCATAATCACCAATCTGGTTGAAAACGCGATAAAATATTCGAGGGAAGAGGTTACCATCACAATCTCAGCCTCCAGATCTGACGACTGGGTAATGATAACAGTAGCCGACACCGGCATCGGAATAACTGAGTCTGAAATAAATAATATCTTCAATCGGTTCTATCGCGGGAAATCATCATTGTCTGAAATTCCGGGTATGGGATTAGGGTTGACATACGTGAAACTCCTTGTTGAGGCACATGGAGGAAATGTAAGGGTTGACAGCATCTTCGGCTATGGATCTACGTTTACCATCACCCTACCCCAATAATTATTACCATCAACTCTTGAAGGAGAAAAATATGAAAAAGATTTTGCTTGTAGATGACGACGTAAAGAACTCAATGCTCCTTAAAAGATTTATTGAGGCAGAAGGATTTGAGGTTGATTATGCCCCTAATGGTAAAATCGGTCTTGAACTTTACAGTCAAATTCATCCGGATCTTATCCTTCTCGACATCAATATGCCGGAATTAAACGGTTTTGAAATGGCTCGTGTCATACGGGCCACTGATCGCCGTGTAATAATCTTTTTTCTTACAGACCGCACGGATAAGACCGACCGGCTTTACGGTTTTTCGCTGAAAGGCAACGATTACATTCCGAAACCATTTTATCCGGAGGAACTGATCGCCAAGATCCATGAGCGCTTTGACAGTGAGATCATAAGCAAGGAGGTGGAATACCAATTAGGCAACACGGTTTTCAGACCCAATATTTCCAGTGTCACCTACAAAGGAGAGACTCACTCACTTTCAGTGCGTCAGTCGGAGATTCTCACTATTCTTGCAAAAAACATCGGAAAGATGGTAGAGCGTGATTCAATTCTGTTGGCAGTCTGGGGCGATGCCAGCTATGCCAACTCCCTTGCGCTCAACGTACAGATCACCTATCTCCGCAAACTCCTTCCCGACCCCTCCATCACCATCACCTCCCTCAAAAAACGCGGCTACATCCTCTCCATCACTTAGATATATTATGGACCGCAGCCGTCATACGTCGCTAATTTTCCAGTCTTCGATACAGCGTGTCTTTGAGGAGAAATTGACACCAATCCTAATGATGCGTCGACCATCCATCCGGAATTTACGATCGTATCTCTTATCCTCAATCTGCTTCAAGGCTTGCTCTGCACTTCCATCGTATTTCAGTTCGATAATGTATACGTAATCTTCAGTCTTGATAGTGATATCAATGCTACCGTCTGAAGTTGCTGATTCGGTCTCAGTATCAAGTCCTACAAGATCCATAAGAAGATAGAATGCGTTGTGAAAGTTGTTCTCATTCTCAATCTTCATCTTGTAGTGTACTCCGGCAAAATAGGATTGTAAACACTTCATCGCCTTGTCTGCCTCACCCAATATGAAGTACATCACCATATCTGATATCAACCTCTTTGGTTCATCTTCTGAATGGCATTTTACGTAATATGGGAGAAGCACATTGAAAAGACCCTCTTTTACTTCATTGTTTGGAATTCCCAGTCGATAACGTTTAATTTTCGGATGATAACTCTTTATGGTCAGGTAACCGGTTTGGTAAAGCAAAGCCAACGGCTGTGGCGATAGAAGGTCGAGTCCTTTCAGATCGTCATCTGTGCAGTAAGTATCAACCAAGAATTATAGATACCCAAGATTACGCAATGTCTTGAAATCCTGTTGTCCCAATGGATATTTTATCAACTTTTCCATCTGTTTCTCCACATCTTTTCTCATGAATTCCTTTACATAAGACAAAGTTAATAAAAGAAGTGGTTTAAACTGATTTGATTCGCAAAAAAAATTGATAAAAGACTCATAAATTGAATAATAACGTTATCAATAATACACTGTTTTTCTTAAGCGCATAACACATCAGCTTAAAAACACGAGATTACAATTATTACGATACAGCGACTGAGGAGACCCGATGTTATTGACATGGAGCATCCTCAGCCGATATGTTTTCATAAGTATGGATAGTGCCTAAGTATGGCACTATTATACGTTATTCAAAAGGGGGGTTATTTGTTACTTTTTTGATATGTCTTGCACCATTGCCGTATGCCACATTCCAGACATTCCGGTCTACGGGCCTTACAGACATAACGACCGTGAAGTATGAGCCAATGATGCGCCTTCGGAACTATCTCAGCCGGAATATATTTAATCAGTGTTTTCTCTGTAGCAAAAGGTGTCTTGGAGTTGTTGGTAAGTCCCAAACGGTTGCTCACTCGGAAAACATGGGTGTCAACTGCCATAGCTGCTTTCTCCCAAACCACAGCTAACATAACATTGGCTGTCTTACGCCCCACCCCGGGCAATTTCATCAGATTGTCTATATCTGACGGCATCTCACCACCGAATTCCTCCACAAGCACTTTAGCAGCCCGGATGAGGTGACGTGTCTTATTATTGGGAAACGTCACACTTTTGATATATGGGTATACCTCCTCTTCGGTGGCAGCCGCTAATGTCTGTGGATCAGGATAGGCTTCAAATAATGGGGGCGTGACGATATTTACCCGTTTGTCGGTGCACTGTGCCGATAAAATTACTGCCAACAGCAGATGGAAAGGGTTATCATAATGAAGCTCGGTTTCCGGAGAAGGCATATTCTCCGCAAACCAAGCCAATATTGATGCATATCTCTCTTTTATTGTCATTTCTGAGAGCTTATAAGTTTATCTTCCTCATAAACGGATGTCCGAAATATGGGTCCGTAAAG
>CAZPHL010000104.1:0-5548 GCA_964586465.1 uncultured Sangeribacter sp. | reverse complement strand
AAATTTGTGCCTTTTTCATGAGTTATATGCAATATGGATTATCTCTGTTAGTTTAGTAATGATTTTATGAATGTCTTACAATCGACAAGGCCAAAGTTAATCATTCTTTATGAAAAACACAAATCATACGCCTCTCGTCGCATCATTCATTGCCAACTATAAAAATGCGGTGTATATCGGGTTTATCGCCTGATATACACCGCATTTTTATATCATACCTTATGATTGCTCATTTAGTGGAATGTTTCACCGGTTTGGTTATCCAGAAAGAAATGCGGATAAGTATGAGTCCCGACACAGCCACAGCCGCTCCGGTCCAGGCCGGATCAAGATATCTGCGCAATTGCATGTATTCAAATAACACAAAAGTTATAAGAAAGATAGACCAAAGCACATAACCTAAAACCGACGACATACGGAAATTCCTGACAAATAAAACGCCTAATCCAAATATTCCCGTCAGTATCCAAAAAAATATATCCATAATAAATTGTTTTCTATCCTCTTTTTATAATGTTCATTAAATTTAAATCGAATTAGCTACGGTAAGTCACAGCAGCCGGATTCCATTTATTGATCGGGGTATGGGCTTTGGTCACATAACCGATCGGAATCACATTGAACGGAATAAAATCTTCAGGAATCTGAAGTATACTATAAGCATTTGTAATGCGATCCTGATGTGGATACAGACAGGTCCACACGCTTCCCAGACCTAAAGCATGAGCTGCCAAAAGTATATTTTCTGAAGCCGCTGACACATCTTGAATCCATAACTGTGAATCCTCACCCTCAAGGAAGCGGCTCTTGTCACCACATACCACAATCGCTGCGGCTGCCTCATTTGCCATACGGCAATAGGGCAATTCTGCTGCCAGCTGACGCAGAAGATCTCGGTTGGTGACCACTATAAACTGCCAGGGCTGTCGGTTTACAGCCGTAGGAGCAGCCATAGCTGCCTGAAGAATGGTCTGGAGATCATCCGGATCTATCTCCTTCGAAGGATCAAACATGCGGTCACTCGTTCGTGTAAGTATATTATTGATTATGATTTCCGACTTCTCTTTATCTGTAATTTTATCCATAACTTAGTTTTTAAGGGGTATATACATAGTGTAGTATCAAGGGGTATGCAGATTGGGCCACATCAACATCTTTACATCGTCAATATGACCTTCTGTTTATAAATAAAACATTTTCACTTCTACCATTGTTCATATCAACCATTTTCCTTGAATGAAGACATATCGCCAATATTAAGAATAAGCCCGTATATCACATCTGACAATGCGTGATACACGGGCATAGCGCTTATCTTAAATGAGGAAAATCTATTTTTCGCAAAGAAAGTAATCATGGATTAAGAAGGCGCACATGATAGATGCTACCGGTAGAATTACCCTGCTCCGGGGTGAATTTTACATTCACCTGCTTCTTTCCTGACAACATTGATGAAGGAATTTCATATTCCTCTTCAATAAACTCGTTACTGTTCCACTTGTCTGAATTGTCTACTGAAGCTAAGGGCTGATCATCAATAAGAATATTAAACTTCTTAGGCCCCGTTTCATTGCCCCAGTATCTGACTCTCAGTTTGAGGTTATCCTTACCCTCGGTAGACATTTCGTATGAGAAATGACCGCCTGACGATGCATCTCTCCATGGCTCCCCGTTGAAATTTCCGCTTCCCGAATTACGGTTCTTCATACCATGGTCGGCTTCCGGTTGCTGTTCACCTGTATTGACGGCATCAACCGTACGTGCATCAAGCGCAAGCCGCATCTCCTCATCTTTACGTGCCGTAACCTGATAGGCTGCATATTCTTTCGGAGTCATTGAAAGCCAATATAGTATATAACGCGAATCATGAATATTTGCAAAAGGTTCCAGCAAAATATCATTTACCTCTCCGGCAGCAGTGAGACTCTTCGTTTTATCACCCTTACTGTCTTTTCTATTTAGTGACGCCACGCCTTCTATCTTGTAAGTCATAGGTTTCCCCTCAACCGGCTTCATAGCATTAAGTTTCTTTTTCAGATCCTTACGCTCACCTATGAGTAAAGGTGTATCAAACACCGACACTAATTCTCCATGTGCTATATGGCCCCAGCGATGGTCATCGGCTATCAGACCCGGTAAATCCTCCGGACCCTCATAGCGTGCAGCCATAACTATAGGGCCACGTACGATACTCACATATTGCGGGAGGTAAGCCAATTCCTCGATCTCGACATGCATCGGCAACATCATCTCCACTCGGTCGCCATCATTCCACTCCCTGTTGAGGGCAATGTAACCATCTTTATCAACAACAGTCTTAACCGGTTTACCATTCACAGATACTCTTACATTGTCACTCCATACGGGCTTACGCAAATTCATAGTGAAGGTGGCGGGTTGAGTAAGATTCACTGTTAAAGCCGTAGCCTCTTCCTGAGGGAAATTATTCTCCTGCCGTACCTTTACACCTTTCTCTCTCCAATTCAGCTCTGAAGGTATGAAGAGATTTACCCATAATGACTCTCCTGCTACTGAGTCGCCTGAGTGGGTATAGATAAACTGTCCATATTTACCATGATTCTCCATACCGGTACCCACACAACACCACATGGCACTGTTAGGTTTGGAATACACTCTGTAATGACCGGGACGGGCGGAGGTGAAGTAGACATATCCACCATGCTCGGGATGTTGGGTAGAAAGTATATGGTTATAGAGCGCACGCTCATAAAAATCGGCATACCTGCTGTCGGGATGCTGACGGAAAAGACCTTCTGTGAGCTTCAGCATGTTGTTGGTGTTGCACGATTCCGGGCCCTCCCGGTCGTCGACATAACTCTTTGCATCGGCAGCAGAGGCGAAATGCTCCCGCCTACTGTTGCCGCCGATGGAGAGAGAGCGGTTATGCACCACGGTATTCCAGAAGAAATCGGCGGTCTTGGTATATTCCGGATCACCGGCACTCTCCCCTACGCGCTGGAAGCCTACGACTTTAGGTACCTGAGTATTGGCATGACGGTTGTCAAGATTGTCAACGCCATCATGGAGTCCGTCATAAAGGTCGTGATGAGTGAAACGCCCGGCGGTCCTGAGATATTTTTCATCTCCCGTGAAGTCATAGGCATCAGCAAACATTTCGTTCATACCACCGAATTCACAACCCAACATCTGTTGCATCTGCTCATCGGTGAGGCAATCGGTCAGATTGACAGCCCAGTCACAGAAGTTCAAGAACATATTCAAGGCCGGTTTCGAACCCGTATAGACGTAGGCATCGCGCAAACCGGCATAAGTCTTATGCACATTATACCAGGGCACCCACCATTCCCATACCTTCTGTACGTTGCCTTTCCGGATTTCATCCCAGAGAATATCACCATTAGGCACACCCCCTATGTAGCCGTCATTACGGGCAGCTGCACAAAGAGCAAGCTCAGACAACATATAATCCATTCTTTTCTTAAGTTCAGGATTGCCTGTAGCTGCATAGTGGATAGCGAGAGCCGATAGATAATGACCTCCTACGTGGCCGTCGAGACCCTCCCAATTACTGAAGGGTTCTCCTTTCGGTTCAAGTCCTGATTCCTTAAGGAACGGTGCAAGCAGACGGTCCACATCATATTCAAGCAAGACTTTGACATTCAAGTCCATCGCATGTTTGAAAGGACTGTCAAGCAACTTCACATCCTGTAAGGCGAACTCATTAGGATAAAGCACGTTCTGTGCCTTTGTTCCGGTCAGGGAAACTGCCATGGCAGCCAAGAGTATAAGTCGTTTCATGTTGATTATCTTTTCCTGATTAACGTGTAAACACCACCCGGTGTTGTATCGAGGTCGTATTCATAAACCCTCAAAAGTTCGGGATAACTCTTAATAGTCTCACCCGAAACAACAGCATCTTCGGAAGCCCGCGACTTCAATAAGGGATTGGTGACTTCACCTTCTGCCGACATAATGGCAACATCCTCTCCTTCAAGAGGTATATATGAACGTATCCTGAGTCGGCCACCAAGATCTGATTTAAATTTTGCCGTTACCACCTGACCTTGCTGCCATTTCATATCTACTTCAAAACCTCCACGGGCACGCAAACCCTTGACTTCACCCTCCTTCCAGGAGTCAGGTAAAGCCGGCAGGAGATGCACCGCACCGTCATGGCTTTGCAAGAGCATCTCCGCAACTCCCGCTGTAAAACCGAAATTACCATCAATCTGGAAAGGTGGATGGGCATCAAACATATTGGGATAGAGACGGCCCGCCACATCCGCCCCGTACCATATTTTATTACTTCCCGGCAGAAGAGTCACGAAATTTCTGATAATTTTATCGGCATGATTACCGTCAAGCATACGGGCCCAAAGATTGAGTTTCCAACCTATACTCCAACCCGTAGCCATATCTCCACGCTGTCTGAGGGTCACTCCGGCACCTTTGAAAGCAGAAGGTGTGGTATAAGGAGAAATCTGTGCAGAAGGATAGAGACCGTAGAGATGGGAGATGTGACGGTGCTGATCATCGGGATCATCAGCATCAACATACCATTCCTGAAGCTGACCGTGCCGACCTACTTTCATAGGGTCAAGACGGCTTACAAACTTCTTTACTTTCATAAGATAGTCCTGATCTTCACCTACAATCTCACCGGCGGCTAAGGTATTTGATAGAGCATCTCTGGCTATCTGTGTATCCATTGTACATCCGGCTGTTATCCACGACTCACCATAGCCATGTTCGGGTGACATTGACGGAGCTACAACGAGTCTTCCGGTACCTGGTTCCTCCACCATAGCCGACATATAGAAATCCGCTGTCCCTTTTATGACAGGATAATATTTTTGCAGGAACTCCTTATCACCCGTGTAGAGATAGTGCTCCCAGAGATGAGTGGCAAGCCACGCCCCTCCGTTGGGCCACATACCGTACATAGCCATATCTACCGGACCACACACGCGCCAGATATCAGTGTTATGGTGAGCCATCCAGCCGTCGGCTCCGTAAAGAGTACGGGCAGTTTCGGCTCCGGTATGCGACAGATCTTCTATCAGAGTGAAGAGTGGCTCATGACACTCTGAAAGATTGGTTACCTCCGCAGGCCAGTAATTCATCTCGGCATTGATATTGATAGTGTATTTACTATCCCAGGGAGGAGTGTTGGAATCGTTCCATACTCCCTGCAGATTAGCGGCTTGACCTCCGGGTTGAGAGGAACTTATTAGCAGGTAACGCCCATATTGGAAAAGTAAGGCAAGCAGTGAGGGATCATATTCTGTACTGAAATTTTCAAGTCGCTTGTGAGTCTCGGCCCCACTTCCTGATACAGAGGGAAGGGTCAGCGCCACACGGTTAAACTGTTCTTGATAGGCAGCCGTATGGTCGGCAAGTGCCTTGTCAAAAGATTTCCTTACCGCGCTGGTCAAAAGCTTTTCCACTATCTTCTGCGGATTAGCGCTCACATCATGATAATTTACAAAATTAGTTGCTGAAGCTATGTAAACCGTAGCAGTTGTGGCATTGGCTATCTTCAGTCCTTCTGAAGATTTTTTTGAAT
>CAZPHL010000103.1:0-5667 GCA_964586465.1 uncultured Sangeribacter sp. | reverse complement strand
TTGAAGGTAATGCCGTGGCATCTTCAAGATCTTTTATAATGAAGTCCCATGCTTCGGCACGTTCTGAAAGAGGAGCACTGAGATCACTTTGGTCAGTGATGAAATGGTCACGAACAATTATCTTCTCCCAGTTGAGAATCAGCTTCAGATGATAATAAGCTCTAAGGAACTTTCCTTCATTTACAATCTGGTCACGTATGGAAGTATCAATCTTCTCTCCATCCATTTCACCAACCTTTTCAATCACCTGGTTTGCAAAACTTATTCCGGTGTAATTATTCTTCCAATAACTTGCAAACTGTGAGTTGCCGTTGGTATATGTGAAATTATATAGTTCCATCCAGTTGGGATAGTTGGGCACATCAGCTCCGATATTCACAACATCTTCACGAAATGCCTCAACAGGCCATTTCACCTCTGCGAATTCCCACGTGTCGATATAATATTCCAATTGAGAATAAGCCGCAGCCAGACCGGCTTCAGCATCGCTCTGATTTCGCCAGAAGTTTGAGGAGGTGAGCTTATCCGGGCTCTCAAGGGTCAGATAGTCCTCACATGAGGTGAATGTTGCTGCCATAAAAAGCAGGGCAGGAAGAATTATCTTGGTTTTCATGTGTATGTCAGTATATTAGTTTTTAGAAAGAAACCTGTGCTCCGATTGTGAAACTACGGGTGAAAGGATAGATCAATTTATCAATACCAGTGTTAAGCACATTGGCGCGAGAGAATTCGGGATCAACACCTTTATATTTCGTAATAGTAAAGAGATTGTCGGCACTGAAATAAACGCGCAAATTCTCTATCTTCACTTGTTGTGTAAGGTGTTTAGGTAATGTGTAGCCAAGCTGAATCTGACGAAGACGAACGAAATTTCCACTTTCAAGGAAACGGTCGCTCTCTTTCAGGTTGCCGTTCGGATCATTAAATATTGCCCTTGGTACACTTGTATTTGTGTTGGTGGGGGTCCACGCATTCAAAGTAGAGGTCAGGAAGTTGGAACCTGCATTCATACTCTCGTAGAAATAAAGGTTACCATTATATAGTTTATGACCCCATGCGCTTCCAAGAACTCCGGAGAGGTCAAATCCTTTCCATGCAACATTGAAATTGAGATTGATTTCAAGTTTGGGAATACCTGAACCGCACTCCACTTTATCAGCATCGTCAATGACACCGTCACCGTTTACGTCAACAAACTTTACATCACCGGCATCTGCCAAAGGCTGTAGACGCTCACCATCTTTATTTACGTAGTTTCGTGCCTCTTCATCACTCTGGAAAAGTCCGTCAGTCTTGTAAAGATAGTATGAACCGATTGCTTTTCCTACCATTGTCTGTGTCGGGAAATGTTCTGTACCGAACTTAAGACCTTCACCGTAAATCACCTGACCCTCGTCAGCGAGTTCAAGCACTTTATTGCTCGTGGTGGCAAGATTAAGACCGATAGTATAATCCCAACCTGCTTTTGAATCCTGATAATTAACTTCAAATTCTATACCTGTGTTCCGCATTTTACCTACATTGAGTATAGGATTGCTTAGACCTGCAGAATATGGAAGCACTTTGTAGATGAGAAGATCGGAAGTCTTGTTATAATACCAGTTGAGTGATCCACTGAGATGATTGTTGAAGAATCCGTAGTCCACGCCGATGTTGGTAGTTTCTGTAGTTTCCCATTTAAGAGAGCGGTTTTCAAGGGCACGAGCGATACTACCGGTCCAGGCATTGTCGCCATTACCCTGCACATAACCCTGATATTTTGTATTATAAGTTGAAATAAGAGCAAGGAAATCATAGTAGCCTAATGCGTTCTCGTTACCGAGTTTACCCCAACTGCCACGTAATTTCAGATTGCTGATAGCTGTGTCGTGTGGGAAAAATTCCTCCTCTGTAATTCTCCAACCCAATGCGAACGACGGGAATGTACCCCAACGGTTCTTTGAACCGAATTTACTTGAGCCATCCCTGCGAACCGTGGCTTGGAAAAGATAACGGTTGTCAAAATTGTAATTGATTCGTCCGAATACTGAAACTCTTCTATATTTCCAGTTAGAACCGTCACCGCTGAAAGTACCTCCGGTGCCAGCTCCGATTGTGGTGAAGTTGGGATCAAGGAAACCTCCGGGCACTTCGCCCATTACAAGCTGACCATCCTCAACTTTATATGTATTGGTTTTACCAACAACTCCTACAGAGCTCCAAGTATACTTACGAGCCATGGTTGATTGACCTAAGACAGCTTGAAGACTGTGTTTGCCGAAATCCTTATTGAATGAAAGCACATTCTCCATCACCTGCTCCTCCCAGTAAGCATTAGTCTCATCATTTTCCGGATACTCCTGTTTGGAACGTACATCGGCTACGTATGGAGGTGTATGATATGTGTCGCGTTCATGTTCGCCACGATAAGCATAGCTGATCTTGTAGTTGAGCCACGGTGTGAAATGCATGGTTATAGCTGCATTGGCCGTAGTATGATAATAACGTGAAGCAGCTTCGCGGAAGTCATTGTCTGCCATGACATTGCGGTTATTGGGTAAACCGTTGAAATCTGTCAGTCCGTATCCATACTCACGGGTTTCATCGTATATGGGGACAAGAGGAGAAATGCCGTACATTTCCTTAATCTGATATTGCGGTTGACAGGTCTTGGTGTATTTGAAAGCCATGTTGCCTTCGAAATCGAAAATATACTTTGTAGCATTGACCTTAACACGGGCGTTATCCTGACGATGATCGTTACCAAGGAATATACCTTTGTCATTGGCGTGATTGTAACTCATAGAAAACCGTGCAATATCGCTTCCGCCTCTTACACTGACCATATAGTTCTGAGAGAAACCGGTGCGGGTCATAGCATCCTGCCAATCAGTGTTGACACCTGTATTCTCTGTTATATAAGCCGGTAGTGATAGTTGTGAATTAACATAATTGTCGCCACCGTAGATATCACGATGATTGGCCACGTGATTGTTCCAATTATCATACATCTGACGATGCACATCTTTATATTCGTTGGCGTCAAGCATTTCAAGATGATTTGCAATATGAGTCCAGCTAAGATAAGTAGAGAAATCCACTTTTACATCACCCTTACTGCCACTCTTGGTTGTGATGAGCACCACACCGTTAGCGGCTACAGAACCATAAATAGCTGCAGCGGCGCCATCTTTCAAGACTTCGAGGCTTTGAATATCCTGCGGATTTACTGCATTGATATCTCCGGGAAAGCCGTCTATTATATAAAGTGGTTCATTATCACCGAAGGTCTTGACACCGCGTATCTTGACCGATACACCTGCACCGGCGTTACCTCCGCTTTTCATGATGTTGACACCCGCTATCTTACCTTGTAGAGCTTCAGCAGGATTGGTTGTAGTGCGCTTTGCAAGATCAGATCCGTTGACACTCGAAATAGCTCCTGTCATGTCACTTTTCTTCATCGTGCCATAGCCTACTACTACAAGCTCATCAAGAAGCTGGTTGTTCTCCTTTAAGGTAATTTCAAAGGATGTGCGTCCGTCAACTTTTATCTCCTGTGAGTCATAACCCACGTAGGAGATTACAAGAGTTGCTTTCGGAAGGACATTCAGAGAGAATTGTCCGTCAATATCTGTAACGGTACCGTTAGTAGTACCCTTTTCCATTACGGTGGCACCGATGGCGGGCTCACCATTCTGTTCAATCACTCTACCGGTGACACCTATTTTCTGACTCAATAACTGCGACGGGAAGACAATGCACAGTATTATCGTCATGATAAAGGCAACCCGGTTTTTAATTTTGATTGTGGCTGTCATGATAGATAAGGTTAAATTGATTGTTAAAAATTTTATGCCGCTAAATTATATATATGCCTACGGCAGATAAAATTTTTTGGCTCTAAACCATATCTACAAACGGCCTTTTTTCTACTCTTTCTTATCTACAATCAAAAAATTAAAACATTGAAAATCAAGTGATATTATTTAATTTTATGTATACAAACCTACAAATTCCTCAAATACTCATATAAATCTGTCTCTTGAGGCAGTTCGAGCGATTTACGCAGTCTGTATCGGTTCATGTTTATGGTCTTCGGCTCAAGCCCGAGCAGCATGGAAATTTCTTTTGATGATAAACCACCCCTTATAAGTAAAGCGAGATTTCGTTCACCTTTGGTTAACTGCGGATGCCGTCGGTCAAGTTCATCAAGGAAATCTTTATTCTTCTCTTCCACCTTCATAAGGAGCATCTGGCTCGATGTGTCGTGACTTGTATAAGAGGATATGAAGGAGGCTATCTTTTTCATGTGAGCAACCATGGCTTCTTGCGGCAACTTATAACCCTCTTTAAGCATGTCCTTAATTTTTTCCATAAGCTCGTTTCGACTTTTCAGGAACGCAGCAAAACCTGTTAGCTCCTGCCTGTTGGCATCCAGCATTATCTGCACTTTCTCAAGCTCGAGTTGTTGCTGACGGAGTTTAAGTTTGTCTACCTCCTTCTCTGCTAAATGAAGATCATTGGTAGTTTTCAGAATTTCAAGATTCTTTTTATGTTTGTAAGATTTATAATATAAAAGGCTACCGATAACGACTATCACAACGGCAGCAAAGAGAATCCATAAATTTCTATGTAATAATTTTATCTTGTATTCCTGTTCCTGCCTTTCTGCCGCTTGCTTCTGATCAGCAGCCCTTTTTCTACTCAAATCAAGATCAGTGTTACGCTGACTGTTATGGCGCTGCAACTCCGTCGACAGACCCAACATTTTTACCATGTTTTGATATGCCTCTTTATGATTACCCAATCCGGCGTTGGCCATGGCCATGTATTCATAATTATCGCAAAGGAGTTCCCGCGCTCCTATTTCATCTATATAACCCGTGGCGGTTTTCAATGCTTCGAGTGCCTCGACATATCTGCCTGCGTATGCCAATTGTTTTCCTTTGTTATTGTAATTTTCTCCCAACGCCCATTTTGAGTCAAGAGTCTTGTTGATGGAAATTGCCTCCTCAATCATTTTTAATTTCTCATCGCTGTTACCTGCATAGAGGCACATATTATTGAGGTTACGGGCTATCCCTTCAAAATTTTTAAGCTTTCTGTTTATATCAAGAGCTTTCCTGAAAAAATGTTCAGCTAAAACATATTCATCCGTATTCAATAGAGTTACGCCCCTTTCTGTATAACATTGGGCTACACGAACAGAGTCACCGAGCGATTTGAAAACAGCTGTAGCTCTGTCGTTCAACTCGTTGGCTCTTCCATAATCTCCTAATTTACTGAATACGCGGCCTTGAAGAAGATAGATCCTGGCACGTGTGTAACTGTCGGCCGAATCTACCATCTGTTCGGCATCATACAGGATTCTTATGCTGAAGTCAAAATTGCCTAACAACTGCTCGGCATCCCCATATAATATCGTGGCCTCACGGCACACTGAGTCAGGATGAGCCGTATCACACAATTTCAACACACGATTCACTAAAGATGACGCCTCTTTAGGATTAGTGTACAATGTTGACTCGGCTCGTCTCAACAATCCGGTGACTTCAGCGGCCGCAAATGCCGTTTGAAATATAGTGAGACAAACAATCAGGATTTGTATTCTCTTCATGATTGTTCACCTTTCAATCTTTCACGATTGGAAGGCCGGCTTTCTCCCATCCGAGAATACCGCCATCA
>CAZPHL010000102.1:0-5903 GCA_964586465.1 uncultured Sangeribacter sp. | reverse complement strand
TCCTGTGTCTTCTCCCTTGATGTTATATACTGCTACTTCCATTATTTCTCAACTATAACGATTGAACCTTTCGATCCGGGCACCGAGCCCTTGATCATTAATAAATTGTGCTCGGGAAGCACTTTTATCACCTGGAGATTCTGCACAGTGACACGCTCGTTGCCCATCTGGCCCGCCATGCGGAGACCCTTGAATACTTTCGCGGGATATGAGCAGGCACCTATTGAACCCGGTGCGCGGAGACGGTTGTGCTGGCCGTGGGTTGACTGGCCCACGCCGCCGAAACCATGACGCTTCACAACGCCTTGGAAACCTTTACCCTTGCTTGTGCCGACAACATCCACAAACGCTCCCTCCTGGAAGAGGTCGACTGTGAGTGTGGAGCCAAGCTCCGGCATGGTGGCAAATGATTTGAACTCGGCCAAGTGACGCTTGGGTGTTACTCCGGCTTTAGCGAAGTGGCCTGCCTCAGGCTTGTTGGTATGTTTCTCCTTCTTGTCTTCGAAACCTACCTGTACTGCCTCATAGCCGTCTTTCTCTAAAGTCTTGATCTGAGTAACCACACAAGGACCTACTTCGATAACAGTGCACGGAATATTTTTTCCGTCGGCACTGAAAACGGATGTCATTCCGATTTTCTTTCCTAATAATCCTGGCATTTCTTACTTGATTTATTTTTTACCGATCTGATTCGGTTATTTTGTTGTTTTGGATTGATTGAAGGTTTGGGAGTTAAAGTCTCCGCATCCCTTATCTAACGGATGCGGAGACTGTTTTATTGTCAAACCTTGATACTTACGTCTACTCCGCTCGGAAGTTCGAGTTTCATCAGAGCGTCTACAGTCTTGGAAGTCGAGCTGTAGATGTCGATGAGACGCTGGAATGACGAAAGCTGGAACTGCTCGCGGCTCTTCTTGTTGACGAAGGTGGAGCGGTTCACGGTAAAGATACGCTTGTGAGTGGGGAGAGGTATCGGACCACTAACCACAGCACCGGTCGACTTCACCGTCTTCACGATCTTCTCTGCCGACTTGTCAACAAGATTATGATCGTAAGATTTGAGTTTGATTCTGATTTTCTGATTCATATTTGTGAATAGGCTTTATTATTTCAAAAGATCAACTCGTCCTTGCACTTCAGTAAGCACATTCTTGGCAATCGAATTGCTTACCTCTGCATAGTGGCTGAACGACATAGTGCTTGTGGCACGGCCTGAAGTGATGGTACGCAGGGCGGTTACATAACCGAACATCTCTGCAAGAGGAGCCTTGGCCTTGACGATGCGGGCACCGCTGCGGCTTGTCTCCATACCCTCTACCTGACCGCGACGCTTGTTAAGGTCACCGATCACGTCACCCATTGATTCCTCCGGAGTAACGACCTCTATCTTCATGATAGGCTCCATAAGAACCGGACCTGCCTTCTCAGAACCCTTCTTGAATGCCTGGATGGCACAGAGCTCGAATGAGAGCTGGTCGGAATCCACGGGGTGGAAGCTACCGTCGAGCAAGGTCACTTTAAGACGCTCCACCGGATAACCTGCGAGAACACCGTTCTTCATTGCAGTCTGGAAACCTTTCTGCACTGAAGGGATATATTCCTTAGGCACGTTACCGCCCTTAACCTCATCGACAAACTGGAGGCTGCCCTCGAAATCCTCGTCGGCAGGCTCGATGCGTACGATGATGTCGGCAAACTTACCACGACCACCGGTCTGCTTCTTGAACACCTCACGGAGCTCAACCGGTTTGGTGATAGCCTCTTTATATGTAACCTGAGGACGGCCCTGGTTGCACTCTACCTTGAATTCACGACGCAGACGGTCGATGATGATGTCAAGGTGAAGCTCACCCATACCGCTGATGACGGTCTGGCCGGTCTCCTCGTTGGTCTCGACTCTGAAAGTCGGGTCCTCCTCGGCAAGCTTCTGAAGGCCTACGCCGAGCTTGTCAAGGTCTTTCTGTGTCTTGGGCTCCACAGCGATACCGATCACGGGATCGGGGAATTCCATTGACTCGAGTACGATAGGAGCGTTCTCGTCGCAAAGTGTATCACCTGTGCGGATATCCTTGAAACCTACACCGGCGCCGATATCGCCGCAACCGATCATATCCTTCGGATTCTGCTTGTTGGAGTGCATCTGGAAAAGACGGGAGATTCTCTCCTTCTTTCCTGAACGGCTGTTGAGCACATAGCTACCGCTCATCACATTGCCCGAATACACACGGAAGAAGCAGAGACGGCCTACATAGGGGTCAGTGGCGATCTTGAACGCCAGAGAGCACATAGGAGCCTCGGGGCTCGGTTCACGTGTCTCGATCTCGTCGGGGTCGCCGACAGCGTGACCTTCAACAACACCTGCGTCCTCGGGAGAGGGAAGATAAGCGCAGACAGCGTCAAGCAATGTCTGCACGCCCTTGTTCTTGAAAGAAGAGCCACAGATCATAGGATTGACCTGCATTGCGAGGGTAGCCTTGCGGATAGCGGCCTTTATCTCATCCTCGGTGATAGTGGCGGGGTCGTCGAAATATTTCTCCATGAGGTTCTCGTCAAACTCAGCGAGAGTCTCGAGCATCTTGTCTCTCCACTCCTCAGCCTCGTCAACGAGTGTTGCGGGAATTTCGTCAACTGTATATTCCGCGCCCATTGTCTCGTCATGCCAGAAGATAGCTTTCATCTTCACAAGGTCGACAACGCCTTTGAAAGTCTCCTCAGCCCCGATAGGAATCTGGATTGGGAGCGGAGTTGCGCCCAGTACCTCACGCACCTGGCGCACCACTTCGAAGAAGTTCGCACCCGAACGGTCCATCTTGTTGACGTAGCCGATGCGGGGTACATTATATTTGTCAGCCTGACGCCAGACGGTCTCCGACTGTGGCTCGACACCGCCTACAGCGCAGAAAGCTGCGACAGCGCCGTCAAGCACACGGAGCGAACGCTCCACCTCCACGGTGAAGTCCACGTGCCCCGGAGTGTCAATCAGGTTGATTTTATATTTGTTATCGTTATATTTCCAGAAAGTCGTGGTGGCCGCAGATGTGATGGTGATACCACGCTCCTGCTCCTGTTCCATCCAGTCCATGGTGGCTGCGCCGTCATGCACCTCACCGATCTTGTGGGTAAGGCCGGTGTAGAAAAGGATACGTTCTGAAGTTGTGGTTTTGCCGGCATCGATGTGGGCCATAATGCCGATGTTTCTGGTTAAATTAAGATCTTCGTGTTTAGCCATGACTTATCTTGCCTATATTAAAATCTGAAGTGAGCGAATGCGCGGTTAGCCTCAGCCATGCGGTGCATATCCTCTTTTCTCTTGTAAGCACCACCCTGGTCGTTGAAGGCGTCAACGATCTCGGCTGCCAGTTTGTCGGCCATTGTTTTTCCGCCACGCTTGCGGGCATAGATGATAAGATTCTTCATTGAGATTGATTCCTTGCGGTCTGCGCGGATTTCGGTCGGAACCTGGAAGGTGGCACCGCCGACACGGCGAGACTTCACCTCCACCTGAGGAGTTACGTTTTCAAGAGCTTTCTTCCAGATTTCAAGTGCGCTCTTCTCCTCATTCGGCAATTTGGCCTTCACGGTCTCAAGTGCCGTATAAAAAATTGTATACGCCGTATTCTTCTTGCCATCATACATGAGATGGTTCACGAATTTGGTTACTCTCACATCGTGGAACACGGGATCGGGCAGGATCACCCGTTTCTTCGGTTTTGCTTTTCTCATTTTTGTGTTTAATTAATTGTGGTGGTTGTCACTCTCTTCAACTGCCTCTCTCTTGAAGCAGTTTACTCAACCTCCGGCATATCCTGCGGCCGTCATGCCGCTTCGACGCCGGCTTTGCCTAAGATCCAAGCGTCTGCTTATTTCTTCTTGGCGTTTGCTTTAGGACGCTTTGCTCCGTACTTGGAACGACGCTGGGTGCGGCCCTGTACACCTGCGGTATCAAGCGTACCGCGAACGATGTGGTAACGAACACCCGGAAGGTCTTTTACACGACCGCCGCGCACCATAACGATGGAGTGCTCCTGAAGATTGTGGCCCTCACCGGGTATGTAGGAGTTGACCTCCTTGCCGTTGGTGAGACGCACACGAGCTACTTTACGCATTGCCGAGTTAGGCTTCTTGGGAGTGGTTGTGTACACACGCACACAGACTCCACGGCGCTGCGGGCATGAATCCAAGGCAGGCGATTTGCTCTTGTCTTTAAGAGCAGTGCGGCCTTTTCTTACTAATTGCTGAATAGTTGGCATTCTTGTCTCTAAAAATTGATATTATGTATTGTTGATTCCGGATTTATAAACCAACCTAATCACATAAAATGACACGTCAAACCGCTGTAATACAGCCATCTAACTGCATTTTACGCCTTAGGCAGCTCCAAAAACTTTGCAAAGATAATGAAAATTAAGCTATTACACAAATATCAAAATGAAAAATTTTGTGAAAAACATTTAAACAACTTCATATACCTTCCTCCCCCACCCTCACGACACCTCTCCGGCCACCCCCGCTTCTCACTTCAGTCACCCCGATTCTCCCTATCCCTACTGCCAACTGCCTGCCGTTTTGTCTCCCTTTACCTCCGTTTTCTCATTTTTTTATCCCCTTCAAGCCCAATTTATAGTTTTTAACACATTTGTTTTGAATTTTCACTTATTTTATGTTACTTTTGCACATCTTTTAGATTAGTGCGCAATGAATACCCCCAAAACCATATACCTTGTCGACACTCCCGACAGTCACGAAAACCTCCTGCCCCTGAGCTTCACCCGGCCTGTGGCTGATTTCAGAGTCGGCATCACCACCATCAGGCAAAAATGGGAAGATATCTTACCGGGATATTACAATTATTATCCCGTGGAATATCTCCGTGAGAAATTCGGCACAGTAGATGACCCCTCCGCCGAAGCCATTTTCATCACGGGTGCCCTTATTCCTGACCCACCGCTCGCGGAAGCAATCAGGAATCTCAACCCCAAAGAGGCGCTTTTTAAAGATTCTACTCCGTTGGCTTTTCATGGTTCTCTCGACAATCTTAATAATAAGGAGTGGAAGGTAGTAGAATATGAAGGGTCACCAAGAATAATCAAATATGTTTTCGATGTCTTCCTGCTCAATCCCACGATAATAAAAGAAGATTTCCTTCGCCTTACTGAAGGAAGACGTTCACAACCTCTTTCCGACACCAACAAGGTGATCGGCGACTTCGTCGACCAAGAAGACAAGCCTATGATATTCATAGAAGAGGGAGCATCTGTGGAGGGGGCCGTCATCAATCTTAAGAATGGTCCTGTATATATCGGGAAAGACGCAGAGATTATGGAGGGATGCTGCGTGCGCGGACCCCTTGCGCTTTGCGAGAATGCAAAGATACGTATGGGTGCGAAAATCTATGGTGGTTCCACTTTCGGGCCCTATTGCAAAGTGGGAGGCGAGATAGACAATGCCGTGATGTTCGGCTACAGCAATAAAGCCCACGACGGTTATCTCGGGAATGCCGTTATAGGCGAATGGTGCAACATAGGCGCCGGGGTCAATGCATCCAATCTGAAGAACGACTACTCCAAAATACGGGTATGGAATTATCACAGTCACACATTCATGCGCACTGACCTGCAGTTCTGCGGTCCCATAATTGGCGATCACACCAAAATCGGCGTAAACTGTATGTTGAACACCGCCACCGTGTTAGGCGTAGGGGTAAATCTACACGGCGCAGGTTTCCCGAGAGTATTCGTGCCGAGTTTCAGCGAAGGCAGTCCTTCAGGGGGTTTCTCTACCGTACCGATGAAAAAATTCCACGACATAGCCGAGCGTGTTATGAGCCGTCGCGATCTGCGACTTACGGAAAGTGACAACCGTATATATGAGAAGGTATATGAGATAGCGTCAGGCTTCAAAGG
>CAZPHL010000101.1:2304-5974 GCA_964586465.1 uncultured Sangeribacter sp. | reverse complement strand
GTCTTTGGGTTTGAATCCGTTGAATCGCCAGAGGAATGTCAGTTGGAAGTTACGGGTCATCTCACTGACTTTCATACGAAAATCCTGACCGGCATGATTGATTGTCAAGGTTGGTGACCATTTGTTGAATATATCATCAGCTTTTACTACCAATTCACAGCATCGCTTTTTCCCGAATTGCCATTTGGCACCTGCATCTATTTTCCATAAACCGGAGAGGTCAGCCAATCCTTGCAATGAGGGGGAGATATAGCTGAAATCTACAGATAACGACACAGGACTGTTTCGACTGAATTTAAAAGAATTGCTAAGCGAACCATAGAAAATCCATTTTCTGTTGTCAAAACTTATATCATGGAAACTGTCGGCTTTTTCCCGCTGATTGAAAACGTTGGAAGTGACAGAGGAATTCCATATATTTTCCACATCAATAGGAATGTACAGATTAAGTCCGACAACACGTTTGTAATTCATGTTGATGGTCTGGTAAAGTAACTCCATGCTTTCAGGTTTTTGATAAGGCAATTGCACAGTTGCCCGGTGGCCATATTGAGTATAAAGAGTGGCAACATATTTCTGCTTAAATATGTAGTTAAACCGGGCATCGTATTGTATGCAGGGTTGTAACTTCGGATTACCTACTACTTTAGCGTAGTCGTTGATATAGGCGGTTCCACCATGTAATTCCCAGTATGAGGGATATATACGTCGTGTATCGAGATTGAGCTGAAAGATATGCCGGGAAGTTTTGTAGTAGGTAGCTCCAAATTGTGGTATAAAGTTCCGGTTGTGTTGATATTTATTATGAAAATACTCACCTTTAGCCGAAAAATTGAATGAAAGACCCCAGTCAAATGAACATTGCGTACCGGCATAGACGCTTGCCACATCTTCGTTTAATGTATCATTAAAATCCGGGATTCCTGATACATCATAAGTTTGAGAACTGTGATCTTTTGAATGTTGATATTCCGCTCCATAGTTGACCTCCCATTTGCCAAACTGATGTTCTTGGTCTATGTAGACATGATAGCGATGTATGCCTTGCCTGTTTTCAGAACTGAGCAGATAATCCTTATCTTTTAACAACAATTGTGAACGTTTTTCGGAATAATGGGTATAATCCGCTCCCGCACTCAGGCCGAAAGGTGCATCATAACGCAGGGCTATGTTATGATATGCCTCGGGTGAGAGCATATCGTGAGTATTGGTGAAACTACCGAGTGAGCCGGATGATAAACTCCAATTCTTTGAGTTTGAGATGATTTGTCCATTATAAGTTAGTTTAAGTGTTTTCCAAGTAACTGAGGTGAAAATCGTATTTCTCAGGTTCCGTCCGATATGGCGCATATCATCTTCGATCAATATTCGTCGGTTGTTAAAAAGATGATTTGACCATGTCTCTTCTCTACTCCACGATTTGGTTTTAGCCAGTCCATAGTTCAGATCAAAAGTAAAGTCACTTATCGCATAGGTGGCGCCAACTCCTCCGATGTAAGATGCATAGTGAGCCTGATTATATCCGGCCCTGACCTGCCCTTGTAAACCATCGAGAGGTTTGGGTGTTTTCAAAACCAAATTTATGACAGCCCCGTTAACGTGATATTTTGCCGGAGCCGAATACATGATCTCAACATTTTTCAATCTGTCGACTGAAGTGGTGTATAGTAGCTGATAAAGATTTTGGATCGGCATATTCGTCAATTCACCATTGATAATAATAGTAACATCGGAGGATCCTGTCAAACTTATGACCCCGTCACTATCTGTTACACCCGGTATATAACCAAGCGCCTCTAAGATATTGGTAACAGGTTTGTCTTTGATTATTTCCGGAAGGTCAACAATCATTTTGCCGTCTTCACTTCTTAACTGAGGTTTCTCCCCTCTTACAACTATTTCATCAAGCTTTCGCTCCGGGGGAACGGTGTCAGTTGTCGCGGTCTGAGCATAAGCTGCAACGTTATACGGAATCAATAATAAAAACAGAGCTTTTTTCATATTAAAAATCTTTTTCTTCCGCAAAATTATCACTATCGATCCTTGTTACATCTGTCCGTATGCTTATTTAGTCTTAATCGTTTCCTTATTTAGTCTTAAATCACAACTTGCTTAACAAATGATATGAAACAATATTAGTAAATTTGCAATACCTTTGAGTTATATCCACAAGCTACGCCGAGTCTTATGCCATGATCCGGAAATAACCATTATAAATCAGCGTGGTGTCGGTTACAGGCTCTCGGTCAGCTATTAAAAGTAGGATTATCAGTGAAATGACGATAGTCTTTAAACTTTTTTATAGGGAATGGGCAGAGAACAAAAATGTGAGGGTAGATAATGAAAAATCATAAGAAATGAGGATTGCAGGCCGTCATGATAAGTTGTAGTTTTGCAATGTCAAACCAGTATAGCTTATTGTGAATCTCACAAGATACATATTGTCTCTGTTTATGTCCATTGTCCCCGTGGCAATGAATGCAACAATCGGCAAAGAAGAAAATGTCGTGCCTGACAGTGTCGCTGTCCTTAATGAAGTTAATGTCACTGCTGTCAAGCAGATGGCAGCGCTACGCAACGCACCGGAGGCAGCCACACTAATTACAGAAGCAGAATTGGAGAAAGCTAATGCTGTTTCTATAAAGGGCATTTCAGATATTGTGCCTAACTTCTTTATGCCTGATTACGGATCAAGAATTACCTCCAGCATCTATGTGAGAGGAATAGGCGCGAGGATGGATCAGCCATCGGTGGGTCTGAATGTTGACAATGTGCCTTATCTTAATAAAGATGCGTATGACTTTGATGTGGCCGATATTGTAAGTGTGGAGATGTTGCGAGGTCCGCAATCCACACTTTATGGCCGCAATACGATGGCCGGAGTGATAAATGTCACCACTCTCTCTCCGTTCCGTTATCAGGGCTGGCGCTTGTCGGGTGAATATACTTCCCGAAACAGAGGCAAAGGCTCCATTGGCTGGTATCATTTGTTCTCACCGACAGTAGGTTTTTCGGTGACCGGAGCTTATACCGGTGCTACCGGTGAATTTACCAACGAATATAACGGGAAGAAACTCGACTGGGAGCACAATGTGAATCTGCGTACAAAATTGCATTGGAGAATAAGCAATGACTGGACCTTACAGAATACTGCCTCTTTGGGTTGGCTACGTCAGGGTGGTTATCCTTACGAGAGTGTTGAGTCAGGTAAAATATGTTATGATGATACTTGTTTCTATCGTCGTTTTACATTCACAGATGGAGTCACTCTGCGTAGGAGTGGGGAGAAGTTTAACATAACTTCGATTACTTCAGCCCAACATATCAATGACAACATGACCCTCGATCAGGATTTTCTTCCTTTAGACTATTTTACACTGACACAAAAGAAACAGGAGTGGGCCTTTACGGAAGATCTTGTGATAAGAAATGCGGAAGAGCAAAAATATAATTGGCTCGGTGGCCTTTTCTTGTTTTATAAACATCTTGATATGCAGGCTCCGGTGACATTTAAGAATGTTGGCATACGCGAACTGATCGAGAATCATAGAAATCATGCAGATCCGTCTCGTCCGATTGAATGGGATACCCGCAGCTTTCCACTTGAAAGTTATTTTACCAATCCCACTGTGGGGATAGCACTTTATCATGAATCTACCTTAAAACTCGG
>CAZPHL010000101.1:0-2204 GCA_964586465.1 uncultured Sangeribacter sp. | reverse complement strand
GCACAATATGATGTAGATAAAATCGTTGGTTATAAACCGGAGCAGAGTTGGAACTATGAAATCGGAAGTCATTTGAATTTCTGGAACAATAGGCTTAATATAGATCTGGCTCTGTTCTATATAGACTGTCGCGACCAACAGCTCACTACTTTCCCTAACGGCACAACGACAGGGCGAATCATGACAAATGCAGGTAAGACACGCAGTTACGGAGGGGAGATATCCTTATCGGCTGATTTACCCGGTAACTTATCCCTGATTTGTAATTACGGATATACCAACCCTAAGTTTCGTAAGTATAACAACGGTATAAATGATTATTCCGGGAAATATCTTCCTTACGCTCCGCAAAACACCTTATATCTCCAGGGTCTTTGGAACTGTCACCTCAACAAGGGAGCGGGAGGGATTTTATCGTTTGATGTGAACATGCGAGGTACAGGTGCGATTTATTGGAATGAAGAGAATAGTCTGCGCCAACCTTTCTATGCTCTGTTAGGCGGAGGCGTATCTTATACTTATTCCGATCTTACGCTCCAGTTATGGGGCAAGAATCTTACCTCCACGCGTTATTACACATTCTATTTTCTGTCGATGGGTAATGAATTCCTGCAAAGGGCCCGAGGGGCGGAAGTGGGTTTGACAGTGAGATATAACTTTTAATTGATAATAAGTAAATTAATATAAAACTAATTGACCCAACAAAATGAAAAGATTAACATTTGGTCTTATTGCAATGGGAGGCCTCTTGTGCACATCATGTGACATGGGGACAAAAGACACGACCCAGACATGGCCTTCAATCATTGTGTGCAATCTTGTAACACCACTTGACGGCGAAGCCACCGCTGCGTCCGCTTCCGTATACAATGTAGATTTCAACTGGACTAAACAGACTGTCACACTCGATGCAGGATTTGCTTATAAAAGCGCCAACTATACATTCTCAGCCGAGAATATGCCCTTGACCACTACTGAAGACGGTTCTCTCTATATGAAAGACTTCAAGGCTAACGTGAATAATCAGTCTACTCTTCAGTTATCGAATGCCAACCTGATGTTTCTGACCAATTTTGTCTATCCATATTCTGAATTTCCTGATCCCGATGATCCTAATAATAAGGATAAGACATTTAAACTGAATGCGTTTTACCCTAATGCTCAGGGCTATATCCCTAATGCCTGGGGTGCATACGAAAAATACGGAGATCCTGTAGCCGGTGTGCTCTACACTCCCACTGCCACTGCTACGGGAGCGGGTATGATGGTTGTAGGCAGCTATCAGGTAGGTCAGGAATTCAAAGTCAACACTTTCACTACCGACTGCACCTATGAGGGCACAACCACTACCTCTTATCCGGGAATGGGCGGTATGCAGTCATATACCTCCAAGACCATCTATTACCGCATAGTTCTGGATATTACAGAGAAAAAAGCATGTGTTGTGATCTACAATGCCAAATTCTCGAACGTACCTGCTGAACCGGCAAAACCTATCGTATACCTGAAAGGACTTGATATCACATGGGGGAATGGAAAATATGAGGTTTCCGGTGAGAATATCGTACCGCAGATTATTTTGGACAATAAATTGGAATCTTATCCTTCCTTCACATTCAAGAACTTCAAGATGGAGACCGTCGGAGCCGCTATGGTGGATGCTCACATCACTTATGAGGTGGATAACACTATAGGAGAACGTACAATCAACTACAAAGGGGCTTTCACAGGCAAGACCGCCACAATCCCTTCTACATTTTATAACTAATAACCGATACTAATCAAGTAAAATAACCGGTGGATGAGAAGAGTAACTCATCCACCGTTTTTTTATAGGAAAAAGATATGATACGTCCGCCGGTAAGTTGTGGAGAGAGGTTAAAATCAGTTGAATTAAAAGGTCGGATTTATAAATATGTCCATAACTTTTGTAACGTCAATATTTGTTGATTAAGATTTTTTAAGTATCTTTGCACACAAATAACGGAGGTGAGCACATCCTCAAGAACCTTACAATCGAATAATCAATTAATATATAGACGCTTATATGAATCTTTTGTTGGAGATTAGCAACAATGCCCTTGCCGTGACCGCCACATTGACGGGCATCGGTCTCGTGTTTGCTGCTTTGTTGATAGCGAAGCTTATCTCTCCCAAGTCTTATTCGGTGAAGAAAGCGGAGCCGTATGAATGTGGTATGCCCA
>CAZPHL010000100.1:0-6083 GCA_964586465.1 uncultured Sangeribacter sp. | reverse complement strand
GGAGCAATTCAGCATTTAATACATCGGTCACAAAGAAACATGCATCTCCGCCTTTGGCAAGAATGTGGGCTACAATTTTGTCGCCTTCCTCTTTGCGGCGTCCAAGGATAGCAACCTTGGCACCTTCAGAGGCAAGGTATTCACTTATACAAGAGCCCAGAACGCCGGTGCCCCCGGTAATGACGACTACTTTATCTTTTATGGAAAATAATTCGTTCATATAGTAGAGTATTGTTGATTATTCAGAGTAATTTGGATCCATTCATTTTCCTCTGCCAACCCGTCGGAACTATTTGTCATGTTTGGGTAAGATTTATACAGGGGAAGGTATGGTAGGGAGTAATTATTTATGAAGTGGCGTTTACGGCAGCCATGACACCGCTTATCATTCCGAGGGCGAGCATACGGCCATGGAAAGAGTAGCCGGCATTGTATCCCATCTTTTCGTCTCCGAGCATCAGAGGGGCGTGGTCTACACGCATCGGAACTCCGGGCCTTTCTTTTTCAAATGTCCTGACAACATCAATGAGTCGAGGATCGAGATGGGTTGACTCCTTGAAATCACCGTCAGGCAGGACATTGCAAATACGGGCATGAACGAAATGGGTGCGACCGGCATATTTCTTTGCAAGGGCAGGAACATCATTGTGTGCTCCGGCACTGAGGGAACCGGCACAGAAAGTGAGTCCATTGTGTGGATTGGAAACTGCATCGAGGAACTTGCGTATATCATCATCGCAAGTGACAATGCGTGGTAACCCGAGAATCTGAAGCGGAGGATCATCGGGATGTACACACATGTTGATGTCATACTCATCGCAGACAGGCATTATGGCATTAAGAAAATAAGTCATATTCTCACGTAGCTTGTCTGCATCGATTCCTTTGTAAAGATCAAGCAATTCACGGAATTTACCTACCGGATCCAAATCCTCCTCCGAAATATTACCATTGACGAATCCCTGTGTCTTTACAATAATATTATCTACTAATCTTTGCTCTCCTTCGGCATCCATGCGTGGCATAATCTCCTCTTCCATTCGTTTCAAGGTTGGCTCGTCATAGTCATCGCGGGCACCTTCCCGTTTAAGGATATGGATGTCGAAATAGGCAAATTCAGCACGATTGAAATAAAGGTTGGACGTGCCGTCGGGGTTAGGATACTCAAGGTCTGTACGGGCCCAATCGAGCACCGGCATAAAATTATAGCAGACAGTTTTCACTCCCGCTTTGCCGAGATTAGCAAGACTTTCTTTGTAATTCTCGATCAACTTTTCACGGTTTGGTCCTGCATATTTTATCTCTTCACTTACCGGGAGACTCTCTACCACCGACCATCGGAGTCCATGACGTTCTATATAATCTTTCATTTTGTCGACCTCTTCGAGCGACCATACTTCACCATTAGGGACATGGTGAAGAGCAGTTACAATTCCCTCGACACCGATCTGGCGCAACATATCAAGAGTGATGGGATCTTTAGGACCGAACCACCTCCAGGTTTTTTCCATATTTTATCACTTAAATAAGAGAGTAGGGTGATGTAATATATCAGGGTTTAGACATCAATTATCCCCCATTCCCTCAATATTAGAATTTAAAGTAAGATTTCACATTATTATAGCAGACATCCTCCACCATGCCTTCCACACGACCCAGCTCTTCACGAGGAATCATGCCATTCTCAACGTCAGCACCGAGGAGATTGCATAGCACGCGCCGGAAGTATTCATGTCGTGGATAAGAGAGGAAGGAACGCGAATCGGTGAGCATACCGACAAACCGGCTAAGCAAACCCTGCATAGAGAGGGCATTCATCTGCGCCTCCATGCCATAGAGCTGGTCGTTGAACCACCATCCGGAACCCATCTGGATTTTTCCCGGCACGGAGCTATCCTGAAAGTTTCCCAACATGGTTGCCACCCATGTATTATCGGCAGGATTTATATTATAGAGGATTGTCTTTGCAAGACGCTCATCAGAATCAAGAGCATTGAGGAAGTGGCCTATGGCTGTGGCACAAGTGAAGTCGCCGATTGAATCAAAACCTGTATCAGGTCCGAGTTTATGAAACATCCGGCTATTGACATTACGAATCGGGCCGAAATGGAACTGCTGTACCCAACCTTTCTCATGGTTCATACGGCATAGCTCAAGCAATATGGCTGTTTGCAGTTTCGTAATCTCAGTTTTGGATAAATTGTCACCGCTACGCACTTTAAGGAAAAGATTGACTATCTCATGTTCGGATGCTTCGGCCCAAGGGAAGTCGGATACTCCATGATCGGCAACCGTGCAACCTTGAGAGGCGAAGAAATCATGCCTTTTGCGCAAGGCTATCAGAAGATCGGGATAGGATTCTATGTGAGTGTCGGCAGCTTCTTCGAGTTTGTCGAGATAGGCATTATATGTCACGGCATTATCTACTGCCATTGCTTTGTCGGGACGCCAAGCCGGTAAGACTTTCACTCGAAAACCACTTTCACGTATCTGCCGGTGATATTCCAAAGAATCGACAGGATCATCGGTGGTGCATACGGTTTCCACATTATAACGTAGCATAAGACCGCGAGCCGAGAAGTCCGGCAGACGCAGTTTCTCATTACAAACATCATAAATTTCACGAGCTGAAGAGGGATTAAGCACTTTGTCAATGCCGAAAGCAGTTTTCAGCTCGAGATGTGTCCAATGATACAGCGGATTACGCAATGTGTAGGGCACAGTTTCGGCCCATTTCAGGAATTTCTCCCAAGGATCGGCTTTACCTGTGATGTAATATTCATCAACACCGTTGGCACGCATGGCTCGCCATTTGTAATGATCGCCACCCAGCCAAAGCTCAGTTATGGAAGAGAACTGTTTGTTTTCAGCTATCTCTTTCGGAGAGAGATGACAGTGATAGTCGATTATCGGCAGCTTCGCGGCGTGCTCATGATATAATTTCCGTGCCGTCTCAGAAGAGAGAAGAAAATCTTTATTTATGAATGTTGACATAGTCTGTATGGTATGCTTCAGGTTTTTGATCAAGACAGTTTGTTTAAGATTTATTGGTCAAGCCGGTATGTTTATTTTATTGATCAAGCTAATATGCTCAGTCAGAAAAAAACTATTTGAGTTCGACCAATTTATAGCGGGGAACAAGAATTTTCATCATAATCCAGCTAAAAAGATATGCAGAGCCGGCAATGATGAAGACGAGCATATAGCCGGCGTTTTTTCCTTCATAGCCCATAAATTGCATGTTTACATTCTCGGCGTAAGTGAAGAGTTGTCCGGCACCGTAATTGGAGCAGAAACTTCCCAATCCACTGGCGAGGCCGGCAGCTCCCGTCACTGTGGCGACAACAGATTTAGGAAACATATCGCTCACCACATTGTAGACGTTGGCGCTCCAGCTTTGGTGGGCGGCACACATTATGCCGATAATCACTACGGGAAACCACATAGAGATTGCACCCAAAGGCATTACGCCCCAACCCAGCAAAGGGAAGATAGCGAATATGAGCATGGCTTTCATTCTGCCTGAGTAGGGATTTACCCTGTTGCGGTTGATGAAAAATGTTGGTAGGTAGCTCCCAAAGAGAGAGAGCATGGAAATAAGATATATAGTAAAAATGGCAAACATACCCTCGGTTGAAGCTGAGGAATAACCGTAGACTTCGCTTATAAATGCCGGGGCCCAGAATAGAAGAAACCACCATACGGAGTCCGGAAGAAAACGGCCGAAGATGACGGCCCAGGTCTGACGGAATGAAAAAGCCTGGAGAATACCGACTTTTGATTTTGTCTGAATTACTTCCTCTTTCTTTTCAGAGACATGCTCCATCTCAGCTTCGGAGTGGAGATCCTGTTCGATATATTCAAGTTCAGCCTTGTTGACAAACGGGTTTTTACGAGGTTCCTTATAAATGAAAATCCAGCCTCCCATCCAGATAAAACCGAGGACTCCGATAGCCATAAAAGCCATTTCCCAACCATAATGTTTCGCTATCAGAGGGATGGAGAAAGGAGCGATAAGGGCACCGATCTGTGCTCCCGAGTTGAATACTCCTGTGGCGAATCCACGGTCTTTCTTAGGAAAATATTCAGCTACAGCCTTAATGGACGAAGGGAAATTGCCGGCTTCACCGATTGACAGCACGCATCGAGCAGCTATGAAGAGCCAGACACTGACCGTAGTGATCATCACGCTTACTCCCGCTATGTTCTGAGCCATAAGCAGGTGTTGACGGGCGTCGATAAAAGAAAGAGTCCATTGTCCTGTGACGATACCGTTGGTAAGGACGCCACAAAAAGCATGCATACATGCTCCGGCCGACCATATTCCTATAGCCCAGAGGTAGCCTTTTTTAGTGCCTACAAAGTCGATGAATTTACCGGCAAAGAGCATGGAAACAGCGTAGACAATGGAGAAGACACCCGTAATGCGTCCGTAATCGGCAGCCGTCCAATTGAATTCAGGCGCTATGAAATTGACCCACGTGAGAGAAAGCACCTGTCGGTCAAGATAATTTATGACAAGAGCTATGAAGAGCATGGAGCAAATCACCCAACGGTAGTTGGTCATTTTTCCGGTAGCGCTGATAGCCGAAGAGGGAGTTACGATGGTATTTTCAGTCATGATGTAAATTATAAATCCGAGTAGGGGACAGATAAGGTTAATGTATTAATCAGGGACAATTAAAATGCGGAGAAATCCGGTTGACCGGTTGGTAAAAACCAAAAGGCAACCGATGACGTCTCACCGGTTGCCTTTTTATATGTTATTTGCAATATGAGAGAGCTTCACGGCATTTCGCACTGATCCATGCCCAGTCTTTCTTGGCTAAAACTTCCTTCGGGAACAGTTTAGAGCCCATGCCCACAGCAAACACTCCGGCCTTGAACCAGCCTGAAAGATTCTCTTCGGTAGGTTCCACGCCACCTGTCACCATAAGCTTTGACCAAGGCATAGGGGCCAGAAGTCCTTTCACCAGTTTTGGGCCGAGCACATCACCCGGGAAAATTTTGCATACGTCACAACCTGTTTCCTGTGCGAAACCTACTTCGCTGACACTGCCACAACCCGGTATGTAAGGCACTCCACGACGATTGCAAACTTTTGAAACCTCAGGATTGAAGAGAGGCCCTACAACGAAATCGGCACCCAGTTGCATGTAAAGAGAGGCGGTGGCCGGTTCCACTACAGAACCTACACCTAAAGAAAGATCGGGACATTCAGTTTTCACGAATTTCCAAACCTCAGCGAATACCTCGTGGGCATAGTCTCCTCTGTTGGTAAATTCAAAAAGACGTACCCCTCCTTCGTAGCAAGCTTTTATCACAGCTTTTGTCACTTCAGGATCGCTATTATAAAAAACCGGCACCATCGGGGCAGCGGCCAGTTTATTCAACACGCTTAGTTTATCGTATCTTGCCATAAAAAATTATCTTTGAACTCTGCCGTTGGCACTGCCACGGGCGAGTGATTTTACTTCTTCAGCCGTCACCAGATTATAGTCGCCGTTAATGGTCTGTTTCAGTGCGGAGGCAGCTACGGCAAATTCAAGGGCATCACCTTGAGTGGGCATGGTAAGCAGACCGTGGATAAGACCTCCCGAGAAAGAATCGCCACCACCTACACGGTCAACTATAGGATTGATGTCATAACGTTTAGATTCATAAAACTCATTTCCGTCATATATCATACCTTTCCAACCGTTGTGGGAGGCAGAAAAACTTTCACGTAAAGTAGAAGCCACATATTTGAATCCGAATTCGGCAGCCATTTCACGGAAAATACCTTTATAGCCTTCCGCATGAGTTTCTCCACCCTCAACATCGGCATCCGGTTTGAACCCGAGACACAACTCTGCATCCTCTTCATTACCTATGCAGACATCCACATATTTCATGAGCGGCTTCATCACAGACTGAGCTTTCTCCTTAGTCCAAAGTTTTTTACGGAAGTTAAGATCCACACTGACAGTCACACCGTGGCGTTTTGCAGCTTCGCAAGCAAGGCGGGTAAGCTCGGCGGCTTTATCGCTGATGGCCGGAGTGATACCGCTCCAGTGAAACCAATCGGCACCCTCCATAATTTT
>CAZPHL010000099.1:0-6292 GCA_964586465.1 uncultured Sangeribacter sp. | reverse complement strand
TCGATGTTGTTTACCCTTACTACCCAAGGCACTGCTTCAGTGTCGACTGTGAGATAGACATGTGAGCTCTCGTCAGGTGTGAGTGGAGTAGGGTTGTCTGGATCGTTGTCAGAACGACGGGGATGACCAAGTTTTGCTATTTTTGATACAGAGAGTTTGTAGACGTTGTTACGTACGGTAGCAAACTCCATCGGACCCATTATACCGTTTCGGCCATTGTCATTGTGACGATTCCAGTAGTAATAATAGCAATAGTAACCCCAGCCGTCACGATTGTCGTTGCTTCGCTGGTATATGGTTATATTAGCTTTAGTGACAGCTTCTTTAAATTGAGCAGCGAGTTGTGCACGGTCAGGATCCGGATTAGATGTGGAAGGTCTCTGAGCATTGCTCCAACGCACATATTTTGAATTAGCTGCTTCTGGATCAAGATCGAGTGGGTCAGTATAAGTCTGGTTACCTACTGTAACTGAGTAACCGGTTCCACCATTGCCGAATACTGCACGATAAAGAGAAGAAGTACGATCCCAGTCAGGAATGATAGCTCCATTAGCTGCTACTGTATAATTGAAAGATGAATAGATAGCGGCTTTATAGAGATTATCCCATTCGCAGTATATAAATCCTGCATAATAATACAAGAATTTAGACTTCCATGAATCAAGAGGATCCCCATCATCATTTGTTTCAGCTTCTGTGCTATTGATAGCATCTATTACCTGCTTGAGATTCTCACGGTCAAATTCAGCTACCTGATGGTCATTTAAATTGTCAAGTTCCGCTTTCAATGCATCATTAGCGTACATCTTGGCTTTGAAAACGATACCTGTGGATATGCCGTTTACCTGTTCCTCAACACCGGGAATAGTATTTTCAGTGATGTATCTCCATACAACATAATCATTCTTATTATTCCAGTTATCCTTTTGTGTACCTTTGAGCACATCTTCCATCTGGTAGATAGCCCAACGGCTGTCGCTGTCGATAGAACCTACGTTCAACAGTCCGTCATTGTCAAAGAAGGGATAGTTGAAGTATTGAGAGAAGTTTGACTCAATACCTGCTTGCTTCTCGTCAGAGAAACAATCTACAATGTAGTTACCGGTCATATTTTCAACTAATTGGCCATTTTGATTTGTAAACCAAGGCCTTTCAGGTCCACAAAGTTGCCATCCCGGAGGACGATTGCCGAGTGTGCCGTTGAGACCATTGTCAGATACACGCTGGAAATAATAGAATTTATTGCTCATGTTGACAAGACACATTTTATTGAGCTGTACTCCCACGATTGGCCACTTATCCTGAATCTCTCCGGTGAGATATTTAAGAATGAGGACATTATATTTTCTGTCGCCAAGTTCAGAACCATCCTTGAAGTCAAGACGAACAGCAGCGCGATGCACCATCACAGGTCCACGCAGATTTTCCTTTGCATTGTTGATGTTATCTGCGGCATTAAGTTCTGAAAGAGAGAAAGGATGTTCCTCTTCAGTATATTTATCCCACGCGCTCATGGTAGGAGGAATTTGACGGTAAGCCATGACGGTGTTAGTCATAAGGAAGCTGCCACCACCTGCTGACGACCAGATACTGCTTTCACCCATAGTCCCTTCGATCTGGTCATAAGCTGCTCTGTACCATTCGAGATTGCCATAGTCAGCCTCATTCAGAAGGTCAATTATGCTACCGGTAGGATTGACGATTACGAACACAGCCACCTCAGTTTCAGTGTTACCATCGGCATCCTTGAAATCCGGGTCATTATAGTAAAGGTCGAGAGCAGTTGTGTTAAATTGAGCGGCAGCATGATAAGCACCGGCATTATTTGTGTCAAGATGCTTGTAGATATTGTCACGTAAAATGTGGGCTGAGCCAATCAGACCCAAGTCTTTCTTACGTGCTAATACGAGGTAAACCTCGTTGACATTATTCTCGATATCCGTACCGATTTCCACACCTGAACTGGATGAATTGTCACCATCTGTATAGGATCGTGTCTGACCCATACCCGGCATTTGGAAAGATACCCCCATATATATACCGGAGGGTGTTTCTTCTTCAATCGGATCGGTAGGTTGCTGCTGAGAAACCTCGTCGCTACAACCTATCAGCAGCAACATAGCCGCAACTGAAAGAAAAAATTTGTTGAAAGTGTTCATAAATATAGTCGTTTGAATTTTTATCAGGAATTTTGGAGTTTTGTTGCTGCTTAATTATCAGTGTGTTTACGGAACTCTACAGTGCCTTTGAACGCCTGGATCTCACCGATTCGGTTGATGGCTTGCTGAGCCTTAGGTGTGCCGCAACGATAGAGGTACTTAAGAGCGGTTTCGTAATCTTTCTTCTTAGCGTAGAACATGCCGCGTGCATAGTTGGCGTCAGCGCTTTCTCCGGCTCTGAGAAGATAAGACTCGGCCTTTTCGAGTTCACCGTTGCCGATGGCAGTGTTGGCTGCATTGATATTGGCCAGAGGATCGTTGGGGAAGAGACGGGCAGCTGTGTCAAAAATCTCTATGTATTCCTGACTGCCTGTGGGATAGCTTTGGGCAAGGAGATAAATCTCGTCAAGACTGAGGTTGCCGGGATTGGTTGCGAGCACCTGTTTGATTTCCTCAATGTCGGTGTAATGGCGGATATTATATTTGATAAGATAATCAGTGTGACGAAGCCATGGATATACATTCTGCAAGAGCCATGCGTAGTCGCTCGGGAAAAGTTCACGGAATCGGTCGTTACGGCTCTGGATGGGATAGTCAGAGTCGATGAAGCTAAGCATCTGGTTACGCATAGGAAGATTCGATTTCTCGATATTCTCGCGAAGTCCGGCCCAATCCTCCGGCACAGATGCCGTGATATATATGGAGGGTGGGAAAGGGTAGAGTTTGCTCACATAGTCGCGAACGGCCTGAGTACGGCCAAGAGCGAGACGCACATTGTTTTCGTACGGGCCTTCGGGAGAAGCGTAACCGGTTAGCGTAATGCTTGTTATGGTGGCGTCAGCATTATTTCTGACAGTATCGATAGAGTTGGTGATTTTTCTGAGTTCCAACGGGTTATTGAGATAGTCCGGGAAAATCTCAGTACGGTTGACCGGGAAATTTACATAAGCGCGACCTTCGAGGGCGTATTCCTTGGTCATATCGATTTTAGCAGGCTCAATATACTCCAGGTCTGTATTGAGAGGAATAACCGGTGGTAAGTAGTTGATATCCACAATGGGGAGAAACTCGGGTCCCTCCTCAAAACCGGCTTCCGGCTGTCCACAGCAGGTGGTGCAGACAATATCAAAACCGATGGTTGACTGAGTCATCCATTCTTTCCAGGGCACTACAACATAATATAAATCGGTGTCATGACTGCCTGAACGATAGAGTGGGGTATTGTCGTTATCACTACGGAGATGGTAGTAATACTGATTCCTGCCGGCAATGCAATAAGCGGGGAGCTCTTCGTGATAAGTACTGTCAGCACTATAGATGACAGGCATCACCTTCATTGCCGAGTTACGGCCGAGATGGCATAACTTCGGAGTGATCCTCATAGTGATATTGAGGTCGCCTCCTGCGAGACGCTGTACGTCAACATCGGTTAGGCCAAGTCTGTCAACCTGCTGACCCATAGCCGATGCCGTGATGGCGAGAAATAAAGCGGATAAGATAGCTTTTATAGATTTCATGTTAGTTTCAGCTGATTAAACAGGTTAGAAGAGATATTCGATGTTAAGGGCCAGTTTGGTTGGGCCGACATAATTGTGAGTATGTCCTTTATAAAGACGCGTACCGCAGTCGGCGCATGGATAGGCGTCGAAACGGGTCCAGATCCAGCCCACACCAATTTCAGCCTCGATGTTCCAATGTTTGGCAACGGGCCAGGCGTATCCGTATGCTACACCTGCGCCGACGCCCCAGCCTTCGTAACGGCGGTCTTTGAGAGCGCGGAAATTTGTACCGAGAAATTTGAATGGGAGGTCAAGTTTACCGGCGTTATAGCGCATCCCAATGGCATGGACGCCAACGAAATGGCCTGCGAAACGCTGGCAGAACCAGTAGCGTCCTTCAGGCTGCACAAGCCAATGGCGCCATTTGTGGCCGTTACCGACGGTCCATAAATTAAGGTTGCCGGAAACATCGAGTGTCCAACGAGGTGCAAGTCCTACCTCGATACCGAGATTTGGAGATAATGCGGCGTCATAAAGGAGGTTGGATTTGATAGCCACATCCTGAGAATGACCGGGCAGACTACACAGAGTCATTGCAAGCGAGACAAGGAAAAGAGAAAGTCTTCGATGATGCAAGCGAATAGGTTTGAGAATGATGCCGAATAGCATGCTGCAGTATATGAATGCCCCCTCCGATTCCCTATGAGGAGGATAAATACTATAAAAGCGCAGGAATCTGTCTGTGACTGAGAAGTTCAATATATTCTTCACCCCCCCCCCTACGCTAATTTAATGATACACAAGGGGTTGGATGATATGGGGCGAATTTGGGAATAATCGGGTGCCAGAAAAACACAGGCAACGCTTTTTATCAATAGGTAAAATATTTCATAACGGCGGCAGCGCATTGTAAGCATAAACAGGCAAGTGTCAGACAGGCAAAGTCACTCCGCGGAAATGAAAGTGCAAATTTACAATCGAAAAAAATCAAATGCAAATATATTTTTGAAAAAATTTTGCTTTTAACATTTTAATCTCAAATTTTTTTACAATAGTTAAAAACTAAGATGAAGTAGATAAGAGTAGCTCTTAGAACAGGATATGGTGTTTTTCTGCTCGCATATTTTGCCTGGTGAGAAAAAAATGCTAATTTTGCCGACTATGGCAAAAAAAGTTGAATTCGGTAGCCGGATAGGGCTGATAGCCGCCACAGTAGGAAGCGCCGTGGGGCTTGGCAATGTATGGCGCTTCCCGGCAGAGGCTCAGGCCAACGGAGGAGCCGCTTTTCTTATTATATATATTATATGTGTAGCAATTTTAGGTATTCCGGTCATGTTGGCGGAGTTTTCGCTTGGCCGAGGTACGGGGAGTGACGCGGTAGGTGCATTCCGTAAACTTTCGCCCGGAAAGCCATGGTGGCTCACCGGAGGATTGGCGGTGCTTGCCTCCTATCTTATATTGTCATTCTATATGGTTGTGGCCGGATGGACCCTGGAGTATTTCTGGCAATCTCTTACGGGGGGATTATATACGGCAGTAGCCGGGGCAGAGGGATCGGCCGATCCCATGCAATATTCATTTAAGGTGCACATGGGAGAATATATCACGGGAAGCTGGCGACCGTTGACTGTGACATACGTGATGATTCTTCTCAATTTGGTTATATTGATGAAAGGGGTGCAGAAGGGCATAGAAAAAATGAGTAATTTCATGATGCCGTTGCTGTTCCTTCTGTTGGTGGGTTTCGCGTGTGTCTCTATGACTTTCCCGAAAGCCATGGAGGGTGTGGCATACTTCCTTTATCCGGATTTTTCCAAGATTACGCCTGCGGTGCTCATCAATGCATTGGGACAGTCTTTCTTCTCACTGTCGTTGGGTATGGGTATATTGATTACGTATTCCTCCTATTTCCCCAAACAGACTAAGTTGCTGAGCACGTCGGTGACAGTGGCAGGACTTGATCTGCTGGTTGCGATGCTGATGGGTTTTATAATTTTCCCTGCGGTGATGTCATTCGGGTTAGACAATGAAAGTCTCGAGGGTGCCACCTTAGTATTTGTGACCTTGCCGGAGGTGTTCGCTCAGATGCCCGGCACCAGATTCTGGTCGACCTTGTTCTTTCTACTTCTGATGGTAGCCGCACTTACATCGACAATCTCTTTGGGAGAGGTGACAATAGCGTTCATGCAAAAACATTTCGGCATGAAAAGGGTAAAGGCGTGTCTATGGGTGATGCTTCCGCTTACTGTATTGAGTACACTATGTTCGCTTTCTCAGGGGGTATTGAGCGACTTCCACATATTAGGAATGAATCTTTTTGACTTCCTTGATAACACGGCTACGAATATAATGTTACCCTTGGCGGCCATATTCACATGTATATTCTTGGGGTGGGCTGTGCCCGATAAATTCCTGCGTGATGAATTAAGCAATCATGGATCGTTTGTGGTGCCTTTATATCGTGTGATAAGATTTATAATCCAATGGGCGGCTCCGGTGCTTATAGGGGTGATTTTGCTTTCAAAGTTCCTTTCCTGAAATAAAATTCGCGAAAATTCTCATCATATAAACACACGGAATAACATTAAAGTTTTGCTGTTAACCTTTCTACATTTATTTTAACATTTGTTGATT
>CAZPHL010000098.1:0-6436 GCA_964586465.1 uncultured Sangeribacter sp. | reverse complement strand
AGTAAAAAATGAAGACAAAGAAAGGCGTGGGCTTCTCTTGTTACTCCACTGAAGGCTCTGGACTGCCTATTCACATGTAACAAGTAAAAGCTCACGCCTCTGATATGGTCTCACATTTTTCTATGTGATGTATACCATGGACGTGAGCGTCATTGCTTGTTATCTGTGTGAAGTAGAAAATTGTCCAGATTTTCAATGGCAGATAACTGAGGGGTTGACGCTCATTTCTTAATATGTACGCGAATCGGTTCCCGCTCTTGGGAGGATTCACATTGCAAATTTAAGAAATATAGCGTAATTTACCAAGTAATGCAAAAAAGAAGTCTATCCGAATGGGATAGACTGCGTCCAAAAGCTATTGAAATAAGAATGTCGGTTAAAAAATAAGTGGAAAACTGACTGAAACAAAAAGGAAGCCCGGCTAATACCGAGCTTCCTTTGTCTGTCCATGTCAATTGATAAAATGGATGGAGCACATCAAAAATTAACTCTGAACGGTCCTGCAACGGAATTAAATAGAAGGCTTCCGTCTGACAGATACTGTATGACGGCATAGGCGCCGTTACCACGGTTATTTTTGCCGAAAGACACACGTTGACGGGTCTCTCCGGTCTTCCAGTCCATTCCTGTAATTACCCAACCTTCATTGTCATAGCCATTGACAAAGACCATCTCGGATGGTATGCTTACTGATGGAATCATGCTTATCGAACTTACATCTGAGCGTGTCCATTTACTTTCCCATTTATTATCTTTTACGTTCCATCTAACACATTCCGCTCCTTTGGGTCCGGGAGTCAAAGGACCTATGGCCAAAACACCCACCACTTTATCCGGGATAATAGCAGTGGCCGCATCGATATTGTTTACAACAAAGGCATCATAGCCACCGGCAACAACTGATTGCTCTGACTGAATCCATTCGGTCGCCGTCGGTAACCCGCATGATACTTCAAAAGCACCGGCCAAACGAGGATTTGAACTGTCTATAGGCTTGGAATCGGCAGGAATTTCATCACGCCAGAATGCAACCAATTTCATTCTCTTTGCTCCGTCTGTGATCACCACGAGTTTATCCTCCTCATCTCCGAAGCCCATTAAAGTCGGGGTGGAACCGGTGCCGTAACCATGCTTGATAGCGGGAGCTTCCGGACCCCCATCGTAGGTTGCTTCCCATGCACCGTCAGCTTCTGTGTCTGAGAACTGTCCGTTCTTACAGATCAGTTTACGCATAATCCCTTTTCCTCCGGAGACAGTGCTGTTGCTCGCCACATATACACCTCCATTTTCATCATTTGAAATAGAGTTGGTGAGGATTTGGTCATCTCCAAAAGGATATGAATCGATGATGCCTGTCAAGGCTCTGTCTACAGTAACGAGTCCTCTTTGGGAAGCAACCAACAGATACCCGTCATAGCTCATAGACACACCCATTATAGTGTATGATCCGAAGATATGAGGAGTCATGTCGATCTGTGCGTTAAGTTGAATACCCTTTGAGGGATCATTCTTGTCAATGAGACTGTAGACTGCAATAATCCTACCAGCATTGACATAAATATTATTGTCGCGATCACACAACACATAGTTACCATTAGCAATGGCCATCTGTGGCATATCGCCCAATACCTCCTTGACAGCCGTTTCAAGCTCAGAAATAGAATTATAGGTTGAAGTTAATTTCTCCAAATCCTCTTTTGTGCGCATGGTCGTTGCCGGCATCGGAGCCTCTGCAACTCTCTTGAACTCACCGCTGGAAACTTTGATATAAGACACCCTGTCGCTTCCCACACCCCACATATAATCGGAGGAGGTGGAAGCAATTGTCATAAGGTTGACCGGGCCACTCCAACTCGCTTCACAGTCATCAGGATTAATATCATAGAATCCGTCTTTCACAGCATAGGGGAAAGCATCCGTTTGAGCTGAATTGAAATGTGTGATGCTATAGATGCTGCTTGCAAGCCATGGATTCACGGCCGGCGTATTGTATTGAGATAATGGTTTGTCGGTATGGTTGCCCGGAACATCTTTCTCGTCGTTATGACAACTCACAAGCACCATTGAGTTGCACACAGCGCCCAATACCATTGCTCTCTTTAAAGCTTTGTATAGTTTCATAATTTTAAATTAGTATTTATCATTTACCGTAATTATCAATAATTTATTAATTCTATTTTTATTCTACATCAGCTTTGAGTAATGCTTCTGTAATTCTATTTTTGCTACAATTGCCACTGATGTCCCTCTTATCTTCTCTGCATCATTCGTGTTAGAGAGTTTAAGATGCAAAATTAATTATTTTGTTCTTATACCCCTCAATTTTCGATGCGACATTTTCTCTTTATGGTGCGACAATTTTAATCGTACCTCCTTTAAACAAGAAGCCCGGTTTTCAACGGGCTTCCAAAAGAGTAAATATGTAACTTACCAATTATAATTTTAAACTTAAAACAGCTCAGAATGAGTACCAAATCGGACAAGTACCACAATGTCTTTTGTCCTGTCAAACCAAATCAGGAGCAGATCATTCTGAACATGACATTCCATGTGCCCTTTATAATCACCTAAAAGAAAATGAGGTCTATACTCGGCAGGAATGGCCTCGCCTCTTTTAAGATATCCCAAGATAATTTCAAGAGCTTCCAGCTTCTCCTGTTGGTGCTTGTATCTCTTTAAGTCTTTCTTAAATTGACTCGAAAGTTTTAGAGTCTTCATAGGGAAGCTACAAAACTGCGGAAATTGTCAAGGTCAAGTGTTTCCAGGTTTTCCGATGTCTCAGCCTCATGCATAGCTGCAAGAGTTGTCTCATTCGGTTTATTGTGGGCAACAAAGGCCATTAGAACACTCTCAACCAGATTGTTGAGACTACGATTGCGCTTTTTTGCCTCTGTTCTGAGTTGTTCAATAAGTTCATTGTTCAAACGAAAAGAGGTCTGTGTACGAGTTATTGCCGTTGCCATATTATTATCTGTTATATTTTGTAATGCAAATATAATACTTTTGTATCACATAAACAAACTACATAGAGACAAGGTTTGGGTTTAATCACATTTAGATTTTTCTACAATAGCTATTTAACGGCAACTTATACGAGATGGTTATTATCTGTAATTTTTAGTTGATGAGGATGAAGGGGGCCCAATGATAGGGATTGGTATGGCGTTTACGGAAGGTTTCCTGTGTCTTTATGAAGGCTTCGTTGAAGTTGGAGGAGTGGGGGAGACGACTGTAAAAGTCGTTTATAAACTCTTCGGTCAATTCGTTGTCTACCGGCCATAGGGTCAGCAACATAGCCTGAACACCGGCCAGTCGGAGCGCACGTTGGAGACCTATGACACCGTTTATGTTGTCGACCTTGCCTTGAGCTGTCTCACAAGCTGAGAGAACGGCGAGTTTACAACCGGAAAGATCCATACAGGCTATTTCCCACGCCGTAAGTATGCCGTCTTCGCTTCCCGGCTCAACATCTTCTCCACTCCAGGCTTTGTTGGCACCTGACATAGCGAGTCCACAGGTGAGAAGTGCGCTTTCCTGTGTACCGTTGATGACATGCTTTCCTATGTAAGCCTGGTCACCTTCCGGAATGTAGAAACCGTGAGTGTCGATATGTATAAGGTCGGGAGCATGACCGTTGAGTTGCTTGAATCTATCCTCTGTGGCATCAGCCGATGAATAATGAGTAACTTCTTTTGTGCCTTTTCGGATAGCTTCACTCAGCTGTTTGCCGTCGATAGGCAAACGAGTGAACTTGGTGAGGTTATTTCCTTTCTCGATACTTACACGATAACCCGAAATTTCTAAAGGAGTATCTTCTTTGACAATAGAGGGTTCTTTTTCCTTATCCGTGTTATTGTAATCAATATTAGAGAATACGATGGCTGAGTTTATTTTGGTATCTCTTTTCAATATGTTCTTCACATCATAAGCTGCGTTGATGCGCACAATCTCTATCTTATCGTTCACAATACTGTCACCGGTTCCCCAGGGCAGTGCACCGATATTGATCATGTTCAGCACACCGGTTGGTGAAACGTAGGCTTTTGTCAATCCATTTTCCTGAAGATGCTTGAACAACGGCGAGAATAGATAACGAATGCTCAATATTTCGTCCTTATCATATTGTCGTGCCCTGTCTTTGTCAGTGAATTGATTCTCAAGTCCGTTATAGAACATTTCCCAAGCTCCCACAGGTCCGAGAGGTATAAAGTCATAATGCTCCCGGGGCATATCACATCCCAAGAGTTTATCGGGAATCATTTGCTTGGTACAGACAAAAGCGCCATAACTTTTTTGAAATTCGCCATTTTCATAACAAGGATACTCTATGATTTCTATTTCACATTCACCGTCATCCAAAAGCTGAGGCATTAACATAGCATCCTGATTTTGTTGACCGGCCATCCACGAAAGGTCCATGCCTTGACGGATAGCATTTTCATTATTCTCCAGTTCTCCTTCATAACGGTCACGCAATTCCTTGTCGGTGGTATTCGCCATCTTATGACGGATTTCAAGAATTTCTTTAAGTGTTGTTTTGTAAATGTCGCTTCCGTGCTCTTTTATGAAGTCGTATAATTCTCTTTGATTGAGAACTGACAACGCTTTGGTGAAAACCGCGTTCAGGAATATACCTTGATACTCAAACTGACCACATTCTTCGTCATTAAGATAGACACCTAACCCATGATTGAGTTGCTCGGCTACCGATTTCCAATAATATTCCGTATTGTTGGGTGAAAAAGAATTGAGAGTCAGCTCTACTAAATCACGGCCTTGGTGAATAGTCATAAGAGCGAGTCCCAAATATTCTCTCCGGTCGGTAAGCCAGGCTGCTTCAAGCATATCACCTAAAGCTTCTTCAAAACCGATGAAGAATACGGGTGAGTCGAGTAGCTGCTTATATAGTTTGTAGGCATCTTTATGATCATTGAAATATTGACTTAGCAACTTTGCCCTGAAAAGGAAAGACTTGGCATTGTTAATCAAAGTGAAATCGTTGTCTGAATTCATATACTTCACCACAGAGTTGAATGTGCTCTTTTCAACCTTGCCGATTAAAGACATAGCAGCGCGGAACATGGCATTGATCGTATAGGGTGAAATCAAATCTTTATCGGCGTCCATAATAGATTCCATGCCCTTCTCAAACAACTTGACCGTTATATCTATTTTATCAAACTGGCTAAAAATAGCCACAGAATTGAATATATTACGGAGCCAATGATCAGTATTAGTACGACCTGTTATCATTTCAAGGTTTGTAGCCGTATCAAACCATTTAGCAGCTTTATGATATACCTTAGCCGAAAGGTAAAAATCGCATACAGAAGTGGCCAGATAATCGAGATTAAAGTTAGCCAAATCAGGACCGTTGTAATATGGTAACAGAATCTGGTAGGCATACTGAATGATGACAGAGGCGGCAATAAACTGGTAAGTCTCTACAAGCGAATCGATCAATTCACTCGCATATTTTTCAAATTCAACCGGATTGAAATCGGGTGATGCGGCCATCTCTTGAAATTGACGGATAGTTTCGAGTGCAAATTCCCTCTGTGGTGACGAATAGTCGGGCGACTCTATGAGTTTCATTATGTTTTCAAAAAGTTCTCCGTTATCCGATGCGTCAGTTTCAGTAGAGGAAGTAGGCTGAGCGAACAAGAAGAGGGGGAACAGTAAGATTAAAGAGAGAATAATCCGTTTCATTTGAATATCTTAATCGTTGGATGTTGAATTTTCAGGAAGCAACCTGAAGAAAGGTACAAATTCTTATTGAAATAGTCGGCCCAACGTGTGAAGTCGGCATCTTTCCGCAAGAGGAGTGAGATACAATAAGACAGGGCTCCGTAATAATTGTTTCCTGCCTTATACTCAAAGTTGCGTTCATTTTCCCGGCAAGCTGTGACCACCACCGTAAAGCATCCGGGTGGAAAATCTGTTGGCAAAGGAAGAGATCTGAGATAAGAGTTGTCGGAGGGATTGAAAAATTCTGTGGTACCTCGCATGAATTCCGGAACTTCGTCAAATTCCGGATCATCAGGGAAAGGATTTTCTCCTTTTTCAAGTCCCCGGCTGTAACAGGCATCAAACACTATAAAAAGGCGCCCTTTTTTGCCGATATGATTCCGTATAGATTGGATAAGAGGATTGAGTTCGTCATCGATAAGATGGTTCTCACCTCTATACGGTTTTGTGGTTTTGGCGTAACCTTCAGAACGAAAGGCATCGTATGGCGCAACAGCTTGATCGTAGGTTCTGTCCTCGTCACTGTTACAATCGATCACCGGTTGACCGTGACCCGAGAAGTGAAGATATACTTCGTCTCCGGGTTTACAATTGTCTGATAATTGCTTGATAGCCTTGACGATATTCTCTTTAGTGGCATGGGAGTTAACAAGAGTCGTGACCTTGAAATTATGTTTCAGCAGAAGGG
>CAZPHL010000097.1:3345-6496 GCA_964586465.1 uncultured Sangeribacter sp. | reverse complement strand
AAAAAAGAAGGACCGCTTCCACGACGGTCCTTCCACGATTCCACTATAAACTATATCTAACTAAACTTAAACCACATTCAAATATTCTCACGAACCAGTGAATGCTTATCCATATTGCTTCATTGCTTTTTGTACTTATAAAACGTGTGGCAACGCTTATTGTTGGACAATTTATATGGGTTTAAATTTATTCAACACCCCTTAACATTTAACCCTCCTTATCATCCTTTTTTCATTATTTCTTTAATACTTTTTATCGTTATTTTCGTTATGCTAATATGACTGATTGATGGAGCCGATATCTACACCGACATCGTTATACCATAATCTTTCCGATTCGGCGCAATTATGCCCTTGATTACATCACGAATTCTATAATCTAATTTATATTCTTTATGAAATTAAACGGACGACGTTACAGTAGCAATGTTGAAGATAGACGCGGCTCAAGCGGCGGAGGAAAGATGCTGGGTATCGGAGGTGGCATCGGAGGACTGATCATCGCAGCCCTTGTGGTCTGGCTCTCCGGAGGTAATCCTTTGAGCGTGATTACTCAAGGTAATAGCTTTTCAACTTCAAATGAGATTCAAAGTGACTACACACCTACTGCTCAGGAGGAGGCATACGCGAATTTTGCCAAACAGATACTTGCAGGCACAGAAGATGTGTGGACTGAAGAATTTAAAAAACTTGGTCTCACCTATCGTCCTCCAAAAATGGTGTTATATACCGGTGCTGTAAATTCGGCTTGTGGATCGCAAACTTCTGCTGTGGGACCTTTCTATTGTTCAGGCGACGAAACTCTCTATATCGACCTTTCATTTTTTGACCAGATGGAGCAACAGATGAAAGCCGGTGGTGACTTCGCATACGCTTACGTTATAGCGCATGAAGTGGGCCACCACGTGCAACATCTTTTAGGGACACTTGACAAAGCTCACCAACAAATGGCAAGAGTGTCTGAAAAAGAGGCTAATCAGATCAGTGTACGCACAGAATTACAAGCTGATTTTTATGCAGGAGTGTGGGCTTACCATGATAATGAAATGTTTAACTCTCTTGAACCCGGAGATATCGAGGAAGGCCTGAATGCAGCTTCAAAAATAGGTGACGATTATTTACAGAAACAAGCACAGGGTTATGCGGTGCCGGAAACTTTCAACCACGGACGTTCTGACCAAAGAGTTAAATGGCTCGAAAAGGGTGCTCGAACCGGTAATATTTCCAATGGCGACACCTTCTCACCGTCATATTCCTCTTTATAACCTCAAATATTAAAAAAGCGAATTTGGATAAGTTCAAATGATTTTACTTCAGTAATATTATTTTTTCACCTAAGGTTAATCTAAAATCGAATTATAAAAAATGACGGTAGCAATTGCGAGATTTACAAATGCTACCGTCATTTTTTATTTTCGATTCATTTTTATATTTCCGGTTCACCTGAATTGATTGATCGAAGGTAAGAATTCAAATCCTGCATCTGAAAGCTTTTTGAGAATCGTATCCTTTTCAATCCCTAAGGAAAGACAAAGGTCATCAAGTGATTCATATTCGCCATCGCGAAGTTTCATATTCAACATGCTCATCAGCATAACGGGATCAGAAGGAATTGTCATAGTTTTCAGAATATTTATTAACTTTGTAAAAATTTACTTTACATTGAATGATTTATGATAAAACGAATTTCAATATTACTTTGTTGCCTGCTTCAAACCGTGGGCTTGGCATTAGCGTGTACCTCAGCAGTAGTCGGTGCAGGTGCTAACCCCTCAGGGCGACCCATGCTTTGGAAAAATCGTGACACAAGCACCATCGATAATAAAGTTGAATATGTACCCGGGAAAAATGGTGAACATTCATACGTGGCTCTTTTCAACGCTGCCGACCGTAAGCTTCTGGAAGCTTGGATGGGTATGAACGATGCAGGATTTGCAGTAATGAATACCGCCTCCTACAACATAAAGGATGACAAGGTAGCAGCCAAAAATATGGATAAGGAAGGTTTCTTAATGACTAAAGCGTTGAAAACATGTGTCACTGTAGATGATTTTGAAAATCTTTTGAAGACTTATCCACGTCCTATGGGTGTCGAGGCCAATTTCGGTGTTATCGATGCCTACGGAAACGGTGCTTATTTTGAGACTAATAATCATTCTTATGTAAAATATGACCTAAAGGATGATCCTGACCAACTTATCGTACGCACTAACTACAGCCATTCCGGTCGTCCTAACGAAGGATACGGTTTTGTAAGAGAAGCCAATGCCTGCCATATACTTGATCCATACGCCGCTAAGGGAGAGATTACTCCCGAATTGCTGACTGAAACCGTAAGTCGCTCATTCTGGCATGATATGAAAAAACGTGATTATTCCGACGGTCATGACAAATGGGTTATCGATCAGGACTTCATCCCGAGATTCAAATCCACAGCCACAGTTGTAATCGAAGGGTGCAAACCTTTGAAGCCGGGTGAGAAACCTGATGAAGATTTTATAGCACGTCAGTATATAATGTGGACTGGTTTAGGCTACCCGCCGTGTTCTGAGATAGTTCCGGTATGGTGCAAGCCCGATGGTGTCAGAGCAGATCTTCGTGGCATAAGTGCTAACGGTCATTCAGAAATGGGAGATAAAGTCAAGGCTCGTAGAGCGGAAGTCTTTCCCATAACTAAAGGTAACGGCGAGAAGTATATCGATATGACCCGTCTTTTCAATGAGGAAGGCACCGGATATGTCCAGACTCTCGTTCCGCAAAATCTTGAGGTGTATCGCACATACAAGGAACAACGCGACAACAACTGACAATGAGTGCCCTCCCCTCTCACGTTAAGGGAATAGAAACAGACATGATAAGGATGAGTGGAAAGAAACTCATCCTTACACTCTTTTATCTCTATGGAGGATGGGCCTTGATAACCTTAGCATTCCTTGCGCTTCCGGCCCTGGCAGCCGGGATTTTCATTGATCTCCGCTGGCTCATCGTGTTTCTTATGCTTTTGTTTCTGGTGACACCGATGCTGATGGTTTTTCTTTATTTTTACCATGGTTTACGTCAGTCAACAGCATCAAACATAGTCGAGCATAAACTTTTATTTACTCAGACAGGCATAACGTTCAGGTTGTTTGAAAAAGTCGAGGAGGAAGAG
>CAZPHL010000097.1:0-3245 GCA_964586465.1 uncultured Sangeribacter sp. | reverse complement strand
ATTTACTCAGACAGGCATAACGTTCAGGTTGTTTGAAAAAGTCGAGGAGGAAGAGTATACTGAAGAAGAGAGTAAAGAGAAATGGCATGTGCGGTCTGAGAAACTTTATCCCTACGACCAAGTTGCGAATTATAAGACATCTTCCGACGGAGTTTTGTTAATGCTGACTGCTCCTGAGAAAGGCTTCATTTGGCTTCCGTATACCGCTTTCAGTCACCCTTCACTTTTTCAGGAAGCCATCGCCTGTCTAAAGAAATAATAAATAATCAAACGTTTTGTAACTCAATAGGTTATGAGAATATTGAAAGATAATAAAAACTATTGTTTCATAATGGATATGGAGGTGCGTGATTATGAGCTCGATTGCGAGCAGATTGTTAATAACGCCAATTATCTCCATTATATGGAACACACGCGTCATAAGTTTTGCGCTGATGCCGGACTGTCGTTCATAGAAATGCACAACAATGGTATTGACGCAGTGGTAAGAAAAATAGAGATTGAATATAAGGTGCCCTTACATGGTGGCGAAAGTTTCCTTAGTTGTCTTCGCCTGGAGCGTAAAGGGCCGAGATTCATCTTTCATCAGGATATTATCAAACCGGACGGAGAAGTGGTGGCTGAAGGTATAGTGACCTGCGTGGTACTGAAAGATGGGAAACTCACACGCGGTGATGAATTGGCAGAGATATTTTCAAAATACATCAGGTAAGATGGTCTGTAATTTTAGGATATAATCATTTGTTCCATTAACCATTTGATCCAATAAATGACTCATGAGCAACGAAAACAGGATTTACGAACTGGCACTTTCGATGGTGAAGAAAATGACTGCGGCGGCTGTCAGGCATCTTTATGATTGTGGTTTGACTGCGGAAGATTTCTTCAAAATGGATAGCTCCTCTCTCGGTGGAGCATTGGGACTACGCCCCGGTCAGTTTGCAGATTCGATAAATCGTGAAGAAGCACTTTCCGAAGCACGTAAGGAATTTGGGAATATGCAGGCACATAATATACACGGTTATTTCCTTATGGACGGTGATTATCCTACGCGCTTGTTCTCCATCGAAGATGCACCTGTATTTCTTTATCAGTTAGGGTCAGCTGATCTTGACAGTCGACATATAGTGAGTGTTGTCGGCACCAGAAAACCTACTTCTTACGGCACCGGATTCTCACAGACACTCGTAAAAGACCTTGCCACATATTTTCCGGATCTGGTTGTAGTCAGCGGTCTGGCCTACGGCATAGATGCAGCAGCTCATCAGGCAGCCCTCGATTCTAATGTTTCCACAGTAGGCGTTGTGGCCCACGGACTCAATATGATTTACCCGGCAGCTCATCGTGATTTTGCAAAAAGGATTATACAGAACGGTGGAAGTCTTCTGTCTGAATATCCCTTTGATTTCAAACCTTACCGACAGAGATTTCTCGAACGTAACCGGATTGTGGCCGGCCTTGCTGACGTTACTGTTGTGGCTGAAAGTGACATAAAAGGAGGAGCAATGTCCACTGCCAACACTGCTTTCTCGTATTCGCGAGACGTTATGGCTCTTCCCGGCCGCATCACAGATAAACTAAGCAGCGGCTGTAATCATCTTATCAGAAAAGAAAAGGCACGAATCATCACAAGTGCTGCAGATCTTATAGAATTAACCGGCTGGCAACCTCTTGATTTGAAAATAGATACTACTCAACGTAATCTTTTCCCCGAACTTGACGGAGAACCTAAGATTATTTATGAAGCCATGCGCTATGACCGGGAACCAATGCAGATTGACCGTCTGCATCAAATCACACTCATCCCCATGGCCAGACTTGTGGCGATATTAGGAGAGATGGAATTTGACGGCATCGTGATAAGACATCCCGGTAACCGATATTCCATCTCCTGACTAATAAGTAAGTAGGCACTCTACACTTTATTCACTAATAAGAACATAACCACTCTACACATTCTTCCAAGTGTCAGTAGAAGGGAAAAAACTTTCTCCTAAGTGGCCGGAATAATATCAAAAACGTTCAAGCACCGTTTCAATAAGTCGTTTTACAGAAGGTTTATAGTCAGTATTTGCATCCTCTGCTCTTCGTTGTGCTATTATACAACAAACGGTCATGGCCTTATGCCCCAAGAGTTTCGCCATTCCCTGAAGACACGCTGATTCCATTTCAAAGTTTGTTATGGGACGATCATGATATCTGAATGACTCTATCTTTTCATTAAGATCGGGATCTTTCAATTTAAGACGCACTTCCCTACCCTGCGGTGCATAAAAACCAACAGCTGCTATCGTATAGCCACGTGTCATATCATCACGCCCTATCCTCTCAACCAATTCAGTATCAGCATCCACAATATAGGGGGCAGCCCAAGTACGGTTCCAGTTGACATAGTCACAGAAAAGTCTTTCAAATTCAAGGTCACACACCTTATCACGGTCTTTATAGAAATTGAGGATCCCGTCTAATCCCATAGCCTTCTCCGCAATCACATAATCTCCAATCTTAAGATCGTATTGTAGTGAACCGGATGTGCCTATTCTTACCATATTCAGAGTACGGTGCTCAGGTTTAACTTTACGAGTTTTAAAGTCGATATTAGCAAGTGCATCAAGTTCAGTGATGACAATCTCAATATTGTCTCCACCAATACCATGAGATATACACATAATCTCTTTTCCTTTATACTTGCCACCTATGGCATGAAATTCACGTGACTGAACATCATATTCAATTTCATCAAAATAAGAGGCCACCATACTGACACGTCCGGGATCACCGACAAGGATAATATTATCACGTAGTTGGTCAGGACGGAGATGGATATGGAATGCTGAACCGTCATCATTGATGATGAGTTGTGACGGAGGGATAATTCTTTCTTCTGACATATTGACTTCAAGGTTAAATTATACATGAACTAATGATTCCCCTACAAAACACTTAAAATATAAATTTGTAAGGACGACAATATGGGTATTGTCTGACAGAAAGTCAAACCAACGCCATATACACATATAACACATAGCCTACTCAAAAAGTAAAAAATAGATTGAAAAATTTGTATGGCTACCGAAAATATTGTAATTTTGCACTCGCTATCAAAAACTCCAGAGGAAAGATGCCGGAGTGGTCGATCGGGACGGTCTCGAAAACCGTTGTACCCTTACGGGTACCCAGGGTTCGAATCCCTGTCTTTCCGCTAAAGTATTGATTATCAATTACTTAAGTAAAATAAACACCCA
>CAZPHL010000096.1:0-6805 GCA_964586465.1 uncultured Sangeribacter sp. | reverse complement strand
CGGAAAGCCATATAAGACATGGAGCAAATATCGTTGGTATGATTTTCTCTTTAAAAAGGATTACGCTTCATTCGGCAACCTTTTCACCGGAGTCGGAGGGGTGTTATATCCGCCTCATTCGCTTAAAGAGGAGATGCTGAAAGAGGAACTTTTCACATCGTTGGCCCCTACAACCGATGATATATGGTTCTGGGCGGCTGCAGTGGCAAATGGGGTTAAGATAATGCCCGTTCCCTTCGGGTATAATAAACCGAAAGGATTGGGTAAACCAAAGGAGATATCACTGAAAACCTATAATTTCAAGTCGGGGGTTGACAGGAATACAGCGGCTTTGGAGGCGGTGTTGAGTCACTTCCCGATTGTAAGGGAAAAAGTGATTAATAGTTAATAGGTTATAGCTATAAACTATAAACTATAAACTATAAACTATAACTTGTTAGGGGAAGAGGGTGCGGTTTCGATAATTGGTGTGGATATCGGTTTTACCTACCAGGCGCATTAGGTTACTGAAAGCAGCGGGATGTGAGGCAAGCAGGTTGCTTCTCAGGCGTAGCTTGACCCCCAAACCCTTGATGCCGTGAGCACGTAGCTCTCTCATTCTATGGCTAAGGTCTTTCAGCAATTGCTTGCGACGTGTCTTATCGGGTTCCTTACGTGCTATTATTTTCGCACTTTTCACTATGGCTTTGGCGATTAGTGTATCGTGTTCTTCAAGTGTAAATGAGGGAAGATTGAGCCGGAGGAGTTCATTGGCACGAAAACTTTTTGCTTTGAGATAGTCAAGACGGTTTTTTGAAGAGGAGGCATGAAGTATGCTTCCTTGTCTCATGCGATAGTGATAAAGAGGAGAGGGATCACATACCAACTTCTTGATTCGATTGAACCATTTCACACAGATGTAGACATCCTCAAAGGTGTGACCAACCGGAAAATCGGGACTGACGACTTCCCGACGGAACATTTTATTCCATAAGAAACTTTGCACCGTAGAATCTTTCACCAGCTCCATTAGAGCCTCTTCGCGATTGTAGACAGTCAGTGTATCGACCAAATGTTTCACCCGGCTATGATTGACAAACTCTCTTTGGAATCCGATCTGCACAATATCGGCATCATGCGTAGTGATCAGGTTATACATTGTGGCGATACATTCCGGATCCATCCAGTCGTCAGGATCGCAGAAAGCGATATATTTACCTTCGGCTGCCTTTACAGCGATATTACGGGCAGAGGCCACGCCCCCGTTTTTTACGTGCAACACACGGAAACGATTGTCCTTACTTGCAAACTCATCGCAGATTTTTCCCGATGAATCGGTTGACCCATCGTCGACAAGGATACATTCCCAGTCGGTGAATGTCTGGGAGAGGATAGATTCGAGACATTGCGGAAGGTATCTGCCGACATTATAGATCGGCACCAATATAGATACGGTTGGCTTTATAGTATTTTTTTCCTTAGTATTTTCCATAGTCAGTATTATCCTCTATATCGTTAAGGTCATATTGAGTGAAATAGTCATCACTCACTTTTCGTTGTTTGCCGCTTGCTCTGCCACGATTTTGTTTTTCACGGAATTCCTCGTAAGAACGCACCGCATAATGGTTGATTCTAATCACATCCTGCTGAGGCACACGGTCGCGGAAATTCGCAGTGATGGGCTCGCCATGAGAATCGGCGGCTTTACCCGAGATACGAGCCACCTCATGACAACCTATCATTGAGAACACCCTCCTGGGATCGACAATACTTTTCACGTGGCGGTTGAGCCGATGTGTAGGTTGCGAGTGGCGTTTGAATCGAGACATCATCCCGCCGGGTTCTTTCTTTACAGCTCCACCGCTTCCGTAGACGAGCCAATTGATCTCTACAGCAGGGACATCCTCGAATCTTTTCAGAAACTCAGGTATATTCTTATCCTTCACAGGCACGATGAATTCGTCGAGATCTATAAATGCGATCCAGCGGGCTTCAAGACGGTGTCGTTCGAGACAATCGTCATAAGAGGCAAGTTGCTTACGATAGCCGGGGAAATAGGTATAGTCCACGATTCCGGCATCGATATAAGGTTGAAGCACCTCTTTTGTGCCGTCGGTGCTTTCATTGTCATATATATAGAATTTCTCGACCCCCATCTTACGGTGCCATTCTATCCATTCCTTGAAATAAGGACCCTCATCTTTTGCTATGGCACACACGGCAAGATAGGTTGAGGGTGGGGTAGCAGCTTTTTTAAGTCTGCGTTTGAGACGGAAGGCGTCAGTGAGGCCATATCTCAGGATGCCACGCCATCTGTTGCGTGCCATTTTTTGTGGAATCAGACCTGCTATAATCTCTGCGGCAATCTTATTCATAAACGAAAGGGATCAAAATTTCAGAAAAGCTCGAACGATGACTTTTCAGGGAGAATACTTTCAAACGCCTCACTGATATTTTCCATGACCTCATTATAATGGCGGATATGCTTATTGTCGTTGAGGCAGATCAGAGAATATTTCTGTTCCCTGATAGCCTTGACCGCCTGTTTGGATTTAATCATGAGTGGGAACATCTTTGTGTCGGCATAAGTGTTGTAAGGTTCAAAATTACCGCTACAAATCTGCCATGTGCGGAAGAGTTCAGGGGTATAGTCCGTGACTGCCCGGAAACGATTGGCAGAGGTTTCGGTAAGTTCTTTTCCTGCGGCTGCCCAGACCTCTTCGAATGTAGATTTCAGATAAGGTTGCGCGTTATGGGGAGTGCGCAGGGTTATGAACTTTCCATAAGGTTTGAGCAGATAATTCCAACGGGCCCGGGCTCCATAACTTTTGTCAAACCATTTGTCATAGTCACGTTTCATCACCTCCTTTTTGTCGAAATGGCGGTTGATGATACGGATATTGTTCTTTATTCTTTTGTACCACTGTGACCAGGCCGGATTATAGAGGAAAGCTGCGATGTCGCAAGGCAGACCGTTTTGGAAGAACCGTTGGGGAGATATAGGGCGTGTGATATAGAAATCGTCGTTGAAATAAACGAAATGATCCGCCAGACCGGGAATCTTGTGAATATACCTTTCTATCACCACAGAATTATAAGTGGGGAGGAATTGCGCCGGGATATAGTCCTTATGATCCACAAGATTAATCTTGGGATTGTCGGCATCGAGCCAGTCAGGTTTCTGACCGCATGTGATGAAATGAATTTTGCGGACCCAGGGGGCGAATTTCTCGATTCCCCGGAACCAGTATCTCAAAAGGCCGTAATCGCGGAATCTGGCTTCGGTGACACTGTTCTTTTCATTCTCCTGCATACCCGAGAATTTCCGGAAGTCCTCTTTCCAGGCCGGGTCATCCATATTCACCCAGGTTACGATAAAATCTATGTCCATGGCGGAATTATTGAGATAAAGAAGAAAATGTTAGATAAAAAGTGATGATAAGTGAAAAAAGAGATAATCACAGTTTTTCGGCATGTTTGAATCTTTTGTGAGTCCAGAGATACAGTTCGGGTTGCTCTTTTATCATGTCTTCCAGCATACGGTAGTAGATATCAGTAAGGGCGAAATCCGGTAGAGTTTCAGGGTGTTCGTGCATTCTGACGAACCGTGCCTCATAGTACCCCCGTTTTATTTTTTTCGTATGTACGAACCATACATCAAATTTGTAATGTTTCGCAATTTTCTCAGTGCCGGTAATTACCGGAGTACGGTGATTGAGGAATGGCAGGAAATAGTGGAGGTCGCCCCATCGAGGCGACTGGTCGGCTATGAAACCGATTATGCTTTCCTGCCGCTTGGCTCTGAGTTCCATGATAAAACGGGCAGTGCGGTTCATCTCCACATTGGTAGCACCGTGTGCCGCACGGTTTTCGAGCATCAGGCGATCCATGGCCTCATTGCTGAGTTTATGATATATCTGAGCTGTGACCACTCCTTTCTCGAGATGTATAGGCATGGATGAAATCCATTCCCAGTTGCCAAAATGTCCGAGGTATAGGGCAACCGACTTACCGCTGCGAAGCACCTTGTTGACCTCCTCGACATTAGGGAAAGTCATGTGACGACTCATCTCCTCGGTTGACATGGCTCCCATCTTGCAGGTCTCGAGCATATTGTCGATAAAATTGCGGTAGAATTTCTTTTCGATCCGTTTGATTTCTTCGGGAGATTTCTCAGGGAAAGATTCAGAGAGATTCTTACGCACGATTTTTCTGCGATAGCGCACGACGTAATACAGAAAAGGGTAGAGGCCATCTGAAATGAAATACATCAATTTGAACGGCATCTTCGATATCGGTTTCAATAGCGAACGTAACAGAGTGTAAGTCATAACTATATGGCTCGTTGTAAGGATTCTGATTACAAATTTAAATGCGTTTCAGGGAGAGTAGATCGATATGAGTGGTAAAGTTACGTTTTTTTTTACATATATCAAATTATTTTGAGGGGAGAGTTGCCGAGAGTCGGTTGTCATTGATACGTGTAGAAAAATCCTGCATCAAGGCATTAAACCAATACACCATGCTGTCGGTTTCGGCAACGTTATAATTCTCGAGAGGAGTGATCGGAAAAGGTTTCTCATTGATATCGAGTACTTCTTCCGCAGGTTGTCCCGGAGCAGAAAGAGAGACTATATAATTTTTACCGAAAATGTAATAACGGCCGAAAGATTCCGCCAATCCGAAATGAGGATGAGAGGAGTCGAGTACACTTGTTCCGAAAGTAACGTATGGTTTGTTATAACCCGCAAGGTCGAGTAATGTAGGAGCTATGTCGATTTGCGACATGGGAAGGTCATCGATAATCTCGGGTGAGATGGTGCCGTCAGGAGCATATATGATGAAAGGAAGATGACTGTAGACGTACATATTCTCAGTGTGGAAAGAATTGTAGTTACGTTGGCCGTGGTCGGATGTTATGATAAAAATAGTATTGTCAAACCACGGTTGCTTCTTTGCGAGGTCAAAGAAGAGACGTAATGCACGGTCGGTATATTCCATAGCTCTTTCAGGAGAAGCTTGCGGATAAGTGTAGTCGGCAACATTTTCATTCTGAGGGAAACTGTTGGGTTCGTGAGCAGTGATAGTAAACCAAGAAGCGAAAAAAGGAGTGTTCTTATTATAATTTTCAGTGATATCCTTTACCACATATTCCGCCATAGGTTTATCCCAGATACCCCATTTGCCATCAAACTCCTTGTCATTATCAAAAGATTCACGTGTACGAATAGTTTCAAACCCGGCTAATTGAGCCGTTTCGTCGATATGATAGTTTCCCTTTGTGCAACCGTAATAGAACCTTGTGTCATATCCTTCGCGGGCTAAAAGACGAGCCGGAGAGTCGAAAGTATTTTCAGCGTAAGGTGATTCCACAAGATAAGAGGAGCCGAAATATGGCATACTTGTGAAAATCTGAGTTATTCCCTGGGTTGAGGTACGCCCCGAGGCATAGAGATTACGGTTGATTACACTATGGGCTGCCAGAGAATCGACGAAAGCGAGAGATTTATTGTAGGCACTGTCGCTTGCAACAGGATTGAATATCTTTGAATGGATTGAGCCTCCGCTTTCAATGATGATGAGGAAGATATTTTTTCGGTTCATTGTCATTTCAGGATGAGAAATAATACCGGGACGCACTTTCGTTAGTTCTGTTTCAGTCATAAATACCTTTCTTTCGATGGTGACATCAGATTTTATACTGAAAAAGATAGAAAAAGGGGTATTCAAGACAGCCGAGAAATGACGAATATTATCAACAAGATTCACTCCGGTGGCTCTTTCCAACGGACGGTCTTTAAAGTTAGTCCACCCTCTCATACACATAAATGTGAACCCACCCACGAGTAGGAAAATAAACGACTTCGTGATCCAAAGCACCGACTTTGGACCCGTATAACGTGAGGAGGCAACCAATCTGACTCTTGTAATCAGCCAAATCATCAGGGCTAAAATAGCCGCACCTAAGATGTAAGCCCACCAGAAACGTGTAAAAAAAGAGAAAAATAAACCTAAGGATTCCGGATCGGAGACTACATTCATAAAACTAAGCCATGACATCCTGTAGCCGGTGAAAGGGAAGTAAACCGTATCCACAATATTCAATATCAGGCAAAAGGAATTGATTATAATCAGGATCCAGTTGGAGATCTTAATCCAGACATGATTGTAGACCCAGGGCAACGGAGCGAAACGCATCAAAATGAAAAGGGAGTTAAGATAGGCGAAAATAGATGCGTCAATGCGAGTGCCCCCAACACAAATCTTTAAGATGTCGTTGAATCCGTTTATGTCGAGGAAAGTGGAATTATGAAAAATGAAGATAAGTCTGGAGAGCCAGAAGAAAAGGAAAACTATAATAAGCTGATAGAGGGAGCCTAAATATACATTAGCTTTGAATTTCATAGATTATTCACAGTTTTTAGAGAGTAATGACAGGGGAAGCAACAGAGGCCCTTCAAGCGATAAACAGTCGATACAAAATTACTTAAAAAACATGACAAATTCAAATATATTAATAATACACTCTTATGATATTGTCCATACGGAATTTTTGTGGAGTCTTGACATTAGACACATTCCAAAATTGAAGAGCGATATCGAGTTTTTAATAGCAAGCTTAGAGAATAAACCGGGATAAGAGGGATGATAATGTTAAAAAGATTTAAAATACAAATATTTTTTTATGTTATATAGCATTGTTTGAAAAATAATTTGTAATTTTGCAATGAGTTTTTCATGGTATTAGATTTTAAGGTTAACAGAAGATTGGTTGTCGGGATGACAATCAATTTTTTTTATATCAAAAACGAAAAAACACATTCGG
>CAZPHL010000095.1:1207-7044 GCA_964586465.1 uncultured Sangeribacter sp. | reverse complement strand
GACGTTTGTATCAATTACCGCATAAATCTTTTTCTTTTCTTTCATCTCTTGTGGCCTTTATTTCAGCATTGATATCTTCAAGTGTCATATCTGCGAGATTATTTTGCACCGATGACTGACGTAATGCTTCATAGGCTGACAACGCATTATATCTTATTAGCTCTGAACTGTCAGCCTTGATTTCAAATGGTATTTTTTTTTCTCTAACTACGGCTTTCATGAATATATTGATTGCTGCCGTAGCACTCAGACCGAAAGCCTCACACAAGGAATCAAATTTTTGTTTCAGACCTTGGTCTACTCGTATGGAAATAGTTGATTGTGCCATAATTTTTATGAAATTGTACTGCAAAAGTAAAGCATTTGCATTAAAAATGCAAGATTATCTAAGAGAAATTAAGGCTAAATTATACTTGATACACCAAAACCATCAGCATTGTTGAGGGAAATATTAAGCGATTAGATCTCATAAAGATTCTACAATCACACTATTCCTATTTATTAGATCGTAAAATTTTTTTCAAAATTTCGGAAATGGTAACGAACCATTAGAGACGAAGCAGTGTTATAATATCGTAAATCGGATGATAATTGAACATTTCTGATTTACATCGTTTCATGATGTTAGGTTAGTTTGAAAAGTATTATGGAAAACATTCTGCGAGCGGTCGATGTGAATCGATCGCTCGCAGGCGTTTATAGAAATATGTTTATTTCCTCAATAGTTATTACTATCGCACGGTAGGTAAGTTTATTCCTCCGCTGAAAGCACCTCTGCTTCCATTTCAGTGGCTTCAGTCTGCTTAGATACAATATTCGGAAGCTCGAGACCATAATGCTTTTTGGCATCAAGAGCCTTCAAAGCTATACCGATGAATAGTGCAAGAACACCGAGTGAGGCAAACACAAGCATCGGCACAGTATAATTATATTCCATCGGATTATCGACTCCCGGATTGGTGGCGGCAAGAACAGCTCCGATAATCATCGGGAAAGCATACAGGCCGATGTTCTGAATCCAGAAAATAACTGCGTATGCAGAGCCTAAAAGACGGTTATCCACCAACTTAGGAACTGAAGGCCATAGGGATGCAGGCACAAGTGAGAAGCTAATGCCAAGAAGTATGATAGCAGTGTAGGCTATGAGAGCTGAATGTGTGGCGGGAAGAAGAAGTGCGAAAGTAAGATGACACACAATCATCAGAATGGCACCGAGTATCAACATTGTAGCACCTTTTCCTTTACGGTCAAGATAGTTTCCAAGCAACGGAGTGATAGCAGCGGCACCGAAGGGGAATACAAAGAATACGTAGCCGGCCTCTTGAGCACTTACACCCAGATTGCATTGAAGCATATTGATGGCATACTTCTGGAAAGGGAAGATAGCTGAATAATACAACACACAGAGCAAAGCAACCAGCCAGAACACTTTAGAGGAAAAAATCAGACCGAGATCGGAAATCTTAAACGGATCATCTTTCTCCTCTCCATTAGTACCCATTTCTTTCTCAAGTTTCTTATCCATAAACGAATAAGTAATGAATGAGATAAATCCTATCAATAGAAGGAGAACTCCCGCAGCCAGCGGACGAGAAACGTTGATATGGTCGCCTAAAGTAGCAAGGTAAGGTGAGCCGAGCACCACGACCGCCACACCCATACGGGCCAGAGCCATCTCCACACCCATCGCGAGAGCCATCTCCTTACCGGCAAACCATTTTACAATACCTCGTGAAACCGTGATGCCTGCCATCTCAACACCACACCCGAATATCATGAAACCTATAGCTGAAAGTTTGGCAGAAGCCGGCATACCTTTATAGAAAGGAGTGATGTTCCACCAAGTATCGGGAAGGTTTACGAAATGATCCATAGCCTCAGCCAGACCACTTCCCTGGAAAGAATCTGTCAATGCATAGTAGTTTATGAAACCACCGATAAGCATCACGCCGCCTGACAAAATGGCCGTGAATCTCACTCCCATCTTATCAAGAATGATACCGGCAAAAATCAGGAAAAACACGAATACGTTAAGGAAAGTCTCCGAACCGGCAAAACGACCGTAGGCCATAGGATCCCAGCCTTTCGTGCTTTGCAGGTATTCCTGAAGCGGAGAGAGTATATCCATGAAAATGTAGGCGAAGAACATCGCCGAAGCGAGAAGCACAAGCGCCGTCCACCGGGCCCATGCCTTGTCACGCATTAGCTCTTTCGGAGCTGTAGTTGTGTTCATTTGTTAAAATTTTGTTGGGTTAGTATGAATTATGTGCAAATATACTCATTTTTTTTGACTATCACGTCTAATAGCGATTTTAATTAAACTTTAGCTTTTCAAATATCTATAATTCCCCTATCTATTATCGGAATAACCTCTACGGAGATAAGGTTTTATACCTGTATCATTGAACGGCCACATTCGTTAGACACTATGCATAGAAAATTGATATACAGTCAGTAAGAAATATCTCTCATACAGTCAAACGTGTTACTGGGCAATAGATATGATATTAAGTTTTATTATGAATAATTCGTTAAATTTCACCTCTAAAGTTGTATATGAAATTACTAAACATTAATTTTGCATATAAATAAAGCGGAGAAGGACTTGTAGCATGTTCCCTGACTCGCGCCAATGATGCCAAATTGTGTTTTAAATCCGTATACTAACCTAAATTAACCTCGTATGAAGAGACTATTTCTCTTAGCCGTGGCGCTTGTGAGCGTTGTCTCCTGGGCTTTTGCCCAAGGCAACACCATGACATGCCGTGGCTCTGTGATTGATGAGCTTGGAGAGCCGGTGATCGGCGCAACCGTCCAGGCCAAAGGAACAACTACGGCAGTGCCTACCGACATCGACGGCAATTTTGTCCTCACTGTGCCAAAGAGCACAAAGGAACTTCAGATTTCCTACATCGGTTATCAGACATTGGTGCTAAAAGCACAGCCGGAAATGGGTGTTATTGAAATGAAACCCGACACCAAGATGCTTCAGGACGTTGTCGTAACTCAATCTGTAGCACGCACCCGTGAAACTCCTGTGGCAATTTCTGAACTTACTGCCGGTGATATTGATGTTAAACTCGGCAACCAAGAGTTCCCCGAAGTTCTTAAGACCACACCGGGTGTCTGGGCTACTCCTGACGGCGGCGGTTACGGCGATGCCAAAATCAATATGCGTGGTTTCAAGGCTCCCAATGTGGCTGTGCTTATCAACGGTGTGCCCATGAACGATATGGAATGGGGCGGCATCTACTGGAGTAACTTCGCCGGTCTTTCCGGTGTGACTTCCAGCATGCAGACTCAGCGTGGTCTTGGCGCAGCTATCATCTCCGCGCCCTCTATCGGCGGCACAATCAATATCACAACAAAAGGCCTCGACTCTAAAAAGGGTGGCTCTGTATGGTATGGCACCGGCAACGACGGCCTTAACGATGTAGGCTTCAGCCTTTCTACGGGTCTTATGAAAAATGACTGGGCAATAACAGTGCTTGGCAGCCGCAAATGGGGTAACGGATATGTCCAGGGAACTGAATTCGAAGCCTGGAACTATTTCGTGAATATTTCTAAACGAATCAATGACAGTCATCAGATCTCACTTACCGCATTCGGTGCTCCACAATGGCACGATCAGCGTAATTCAGCCAACGGTCTTACAATTGAAAACTGGCAAGCCGTAAATCAATATATGACAAATGGTGAGAGCATGTACCGCTACAATGCCGCTTACGGTTTTGACAATGAGGGCCGTCAGCGCACCATGAACCGCAACAGCTATCACAAGCCCATTATCTCGCTCAACCATATCTGGCAAATCAACGAATATTCATCTCTTTCCACTGCACTCTACACATCTCTTGCCACAGGCGGCGGTTATTCAGGTCAGGGTCGTGGAAACTATTCTAACAGCTCATGGTATGCTGCCACTAACGGTAATCTCAACTGGACTACAGGCGACATCACTATCCGTCGCCCTGACGGCACTTTCGATTATGGTGCAATCCAGGATATGAATGCCGCTTCCACCACAGGTTCAAACATGGTGATGTCTATGAGTAACAATAATCATGAATGGTATGGACTCGTCTCTACTTATAAGAATGAGATTATCCCCAACAAACTTTCATTGCTCGGCGGTATCGACCTCCGTTATTATGTAGGCCGTCACAACAACAAGATTATCGATCTCTATAGCGGCGAATACTTCATGGACGACAGCAGCCGTAAGAATGTAAAACCTGCAAATAACGCAGCTGCAAGTGATCCTAACTGGAAATATCAGAAACTCGGAGTAGGAGACATTGTTTATCGTGATTATATCGGCCACACTCATCAAGAGGGTATTTATGGCCAGGGTGAGTATAAACTACTTGACGGCGCCATCACCACTTTCCTCGCCGGATCTCTCAATCTCACTACTTATCAGAGAATCGACCACTTCTATTATGACGAGGAACATGCCAAATCTCCTACACGCACATTCTTTGGCGGTACAGTAAAAGGTGGTGTTAACTGGAATATAGACAAACACAACAACATCTTCGCCAATGGTGGTTTCATCTCCAAGGCTCCTTTCTTCTCAAACGGCGTGTTCCTTTCATCTGCTACAAGCAATGCTATCAATCCCAATCCGAAGAATGAGAAAATCGGTTCATTTGAGCTTGGTTACGGTTATCACTCTCCCAAATTCTCAATGACCCTCAATGCTTATTACACCAAATGGATGGACCGTACCGACCGTGACACACAGCGTTCTGCAGAAATCTCTTCCGGCGAACATGCAGGTGAACGCTACACGATCAACCTGGAGAACGTTCAGGCACGCCATATCGGTGTAGAGCTCGACTTCGCTTACAAACCCACAAAATGGATGGAAGTGCAAGGTATGTTATCTTGGGGCGACTGGCAGTGGGATAACAATGTGAAAGGTTACTTCTACAATGATCAGGGACAACCTCTCCAGAACACAACCGGTGAACTTGCATCCGGCATCCTCGCTCCCGACCACGGTTGGGCTATAGTTAACCAGAAAGGTGTTAAGATTGGCGGTTCCGCTCAAACCACAGGTGCTTTGGGTCTCACTTTCCGTCCCTTCCAAGGATTCCGCATCGGCGGCGACTGGACAGTATGTGCCCGCAATTATTCTGACTACTCTGTAAATGGCAGCGACCTTTCTGCAGGTGCAATCCTCAATGTGAAGGATCCTTGGGAGATACCCTGGGGCAACCAGTTCGACCTCAACTGCAGCTACAAGTTCAAGATGGCCGGTCTCGATGCCACTATATATGGTAACGTCTACAACCTCTTCAACTATTACTACGTGAAAGACGCCACTACAAATTATAATGTAGTGGGCGCGTGGAACAATGCCTATAAGGTGTTCTATTCATTCGGACGTACTTTCTCGCTCCGTCTTAAAATTTCCTTCTAATCAAAAGCGACATCAAAATGAAAATTGCTAATATAAAAACTCTGTCGTTCGTTGCGGCTACTATGGTTCTTGCCGGCTGTGGCGAGAACGCATGGAACGATAAACTCGATGGCTTCCAGAAGCCCCCGGTTTATAGCGAGACTGAGACCGTAAACTACTCGCTCACAGATGCCGACTATAAAACCATAGCCGGGTTGTCGGCTAATAAGGCTCTCGCTACCACCGATGAAGAAAAGGCTGAACTTGCCGCAATAGGCACAAATCTTTGCTTCGCCAACAAAGAGCAGGCGCGTCTTTACCTCCCCGCTTTCTTCGAACAGTCTTCGTTCCCCTATTTTGTACTCAATCCCGGAAGTTCCATCAAAGTGGAATATGCTATCGGAAGCGGCGTGTCAACAGAGACCGATGC
>CAZPHL010000095.1:0-1107 GCA_964586465.1 uncultured Sangeribacter sp. | reverse complement strand
AAGATAAAAATTAGCGGAAACTATATCAACCTTGAGATTCCGGGTTCGGCTTATACGGGTAGTGTTTATAATGCCCCTGATTTTGTAAAAGCCAAACTTACAGATGGAGCTGATGTAACTCTCACAGGTTATTATGTATGTGTTTCAGGTAGTAGTACCAAATACTTCAATATCCTTGTCACCGGTGTTGACGGGACCAATATCACCAAGGCTCCGGCTATTGCCAAAGCTCCCGTGGTTGACGTAGAGACAACTACCTGCAATGCAGTCTACAAATTTGACGGTACCAAGTGGGCCGTACCGGCTAATACAGTTGTGCTCCAGCCTTCCGATTACACTGCAATGGGTCAAACATACGGTAACCTCAGTGGAACGCTCAACAATACCTTACTCCCGATTTACCTGAATGCCAATAAGCCTTACGCAGCGGCTGATGATGCAATCACAGTGGTTTATAAATACTATAACGGAAGTGCAACCAACTACAAATCCTCCCGTTTTGTATTCGACGGAAGCAGCTGGAGCCAAGGCAACATAGTTTCTGAACAATTCTCCCGTAACGAGAAAGGTTGGGTATTCAACCCCTCTGTGACTCTTACCCTCGCAGCCGTGAAAGGCGATGCCCAAAGCGCTACATATTATCAGGCATGTGTGGATTGGGTATATGAGAATATTGATATTCCGTTAGGCTCAACCGGTATTAAGTCAGGCATCGGTTATGTCACTTCTTACGGAAATAACGAGTATTATTCCGGCACATCCGCATATCAGAACAATGTAGACCTACGTGCTAGCGCCGCCCGTGCACAATATGCCAAGGGTTACGAAGGCATGAGCGATGAGGAAGTTGTAGCTACAGAAAAACATCGGTTCTGCTATGAGACATTCCCCGGTGCTCTTGCAAAACTTCATCCTGATGCCGATTTAGTAGCAGGTATGGATGTACTTTACACCATTACTTTCTCCGCATATTACGGCTCTGAAACACTTGTTTACACAGGTGTATGGAAAGTTGTAGGCAAAGGCAAGTTTGAATTCGTAAGTTGTGTGCTTGACATGGAAGGCCAGTCAGCCACCCCCTTCTTATCAGAATGATATAATACAATT
>CAZPHL010000094.1:3391-7074 GCA_964586465.1 uncultured Sangeribacter sp. | reverse complement strand
CCTCACTCGATAAATCTGTCGGTACCTCTGATTTTACAATAGATAATCTGACAGTGAGACACTACCGTAGGCCTTCAAATGTTATATGGCGACAGGCTACGCCCCTTCCACCGGGTGTCCTGATGAGTCTCCCTATACGGTCTATGCCTGAAATGCGTACATTCTTAAGTTTAAATCCTGAGAAGCAATTGGCCAAGGCTACTGTCAATGCAACAGCAATGGGTATTTATGACCTGTTGTTGAATGGTGAGAGGATACACGACGAGTATTATTTGCCCGGCTCGACCCAATATAATAAGACTCATCTTTATCATACTTTTGATATAACAGACCGCCTTAAACAGGGTGAAAATGAATTGCGTGTGCAATTGGGCGAAGGATGGTGGAGCGGTCCGTCCACTTTTGTCGGAGAAAACTGGAATTTTTATGGAGACCGTCAGGCCTTTTTGGGTGAGATAATCATAGACTACACTGACGGTAGTTCCGAACGTTTTGTCACTACTCCTGCTAATTGGGAGGTTTCCTTGGATGGCCCCATAATAGTTGGCAGTTTCTTTCAAGGAGAAGTTTATGATGCCAGACGAGAGGATAGAGCAGACGGGTTGAGAGTTAAGGAAGCTGCTTCTGAAAGGCGATGGATTAAGCCTGAGGTGTTGTCGTTGGCGGAGAGTGTCGCTCCGGTTGCGGGGGGATGGGAAAATATTAATTTGCGTCCCACCTTTGGCGACCGTGTGTTGCCGGTTGATACACTTACCGCTGTCTCGGTCACAGAGCCTCGAAAGGGTGTGTATATCTATGATATGGGTCAGAATATGGCCGGTGTGCCTTATCTGTCTTTCACTCGCCTTCAGCCGGGTCAGGAAATCACTATAAGACATGCTGAGGTGCTCTATCCTGATATGCCTCAGTATGAACCTAATGTCGGGATGATTATGACTGAGAATCTGCGAGCCGCTATGTGTCGTGACATCTATATCGCCTCAGGCGACGAAAAGGAATGTTTCTCACCCAGACATACGCTTCACGGCTATCGTTATCTGGAACTTACCGGGCTTGATGCCCCCCTTCCACCGGAAGACGTAAAGACTATACCTGTCAGCTCCGTATATGGCTTCAAGGCCGGTTTCGAATGTTCCGATTCCCTTGTAAATAGACTCTGGGAGAATATAAAATGGTCGACCTTAAGCAATTTCATATCTCTTCCTACAGATTGCCCCCAGCGTAACGAGCGTCTCGGCTGGATGGGTGATATATCTGTCTATTCCCCTACTGCAACGAAGCTTGCTGATGTGTCGGCCTTACTGCGTCAATATCTCCAATCTGTGCGTGATTGTCAGAATGAGAATGGCAAGTTTCCTGACGTCGCCCCTACGGGATTTGGCTTCGGCGGCTTTCTATGGGGCTCGGCAGGGATTACCGTGCCTTGGGAATGTTATCTACAGTATGGAGATACCCTTTTGCTTAAGGAGCATTATCCCTCAATGCAACGTTACGTGGATTATATCCTTCGGGAGGCAATTGATCCGACTACTGATTTACTTGTCCAGAACAGAGAATGGGGTGATCTGGGCGATTGGCTTAGTCCGGAATATGATAAAACAGATAAGTCGCTTCTATGGGAGTGTTATCTCATATATGATCTCCGTATTATGGCCGAGGTTGCCCGAATCTTAGGTTATGAGGAGGAGGCGTCAAGATATGGGTCACTTGCTGAGAAGCGCCGTAAGTTCTTTGCTGAAACTTATGTTGATCCGGCTACAGAAAAGACCCGCTGGTCGGCATTTGATTCCGCTAAGTCGGGTAGCACGGTTGATACTCAGAGTTCATACGCTCTGCCTTTAGCTATGGATATTTATGATAGCCCACGTTTCCGTGATAATTTTGTAGCTGCCATAGAGCGTGAGAATCTTGCAGATGACGGCACTGTCTGTCCGCCATATTCGCTTATGACAGGTTTTATCGGAACAGCATGGATTGAAGAGGCACTGTCGAAAATCGGGCGCGATGACGTGGCTTATACTTTACTTACTTCTACTTCTTATCCCTCCTGGCTTTATCCTGTTACTCAAGGTGCCACCACCGTATGGGAACGATTGAATTCCTATACTGATAAGAATGGATTCGGGAGTAATAACAGTATGAATTCCTTTAACCATTATTCATTCGGTTCTGTTGGAAATTGGCTTATAACACGTTGTCTCGGCATAACAGTCAGTCCGGACGGAGAGGTGACTGTAAATCCGACACCCGATCCGACAGGGCGTATAACTTATGCCCGAGGCTGGGTCGACACTCCGAAGGGACGTGTGACCGGCGGTTGGCACCGGGAGGGAGATAAGATAATATTTGATATAGATTAGAAATCGGTTGTCCAAAACTTTTTAAGGTCACCCCAATGATAATAGGGCACTTTATCTGAATGGACAGGTACTGTTACGGGACGCTCGTTATGAAGGATCATGACGAGCGTTTCTTTATCTATGGTTTCTTGTGAAGAATGATATTCAGGTCTGATTGACTGAGTTGAGACAGGCCGGAAGAAGATAATCTGAAGATTGGCCGCCATAGGTGAGATGCGATAATCCTGCCAGACTGCATAGTATTTGTCGGGATCAGTTTCACTCTCGGAGAAGCCGTCGAGCCTCATGAGTGCTAACAGACGGATTAGATTCGTGTCGTGGCCGAAACGAAGTTGCACATTCGGAGTCGCCTCAATGAGTGCCTTATCAGCCCGGCTGATTATATCGTTGAGTAGTGAGCGGGCGGAGTTCATGCCGGCTTTAAGTCCTTGAGGGGAGTTGGCATGACGCACATACATGTTGTAGTTCAACGGTTGCCAGAAAGCAAAGAGTTCATCCTCATTGAAGATGGAGAGAAGATCTACATCAAGGTCAACATTTTGGGTGGTTACGGCAATATCATGCAGGGTTTTCAGAAATAAATCGGCGTCGGTGTTGACTTTGGGAATAGAGTTGGAAGGAATTTGCGTTGAGGTATCATCTTTGTCTGAACCGTAGGACTCATCATAATTAATCTTGGTGGCGCCGGATATGGAGAAAAGGGGCGGTTGCTTGAATAAAAGCTTCAAGAGTCTTTCTTTGGGCACAGTACGTTGCCGAAAGACTGAAAGATCTTTCAGGAAATAACTGCTGTCATTGGTAATTCTATTGGCTTCCGGAGTTGAGTAGGAGATAAAATCCATATCACCGGGCGATGCACTGCGTGTGATCTGCAAAGCAGGATTTGCTTCTTTAAGACCCTCCGAGAAGGCAGCCATGCTGATGATGCAGCGTGGCACAATAGATGATAAAGCTGATATTTTAGCTGAATCTGCAAATAGTGTGGGGGTGCGTTGCATCATGCGGCGTGCAATTCCTTTGTGCTGACGCTGCCCGAGTGGGGAAAGCTCCCCTGCATGTCCTTTTGCATGATCGCTGATTACTTTAATTTTTCTGAGTATCTCTTCTCCTTCCGGGGTGAGGTTGTGGGCAGACAGCTGTGCCTCAAGAATATTGATAACCAGCGGATACTGGGCTTCATTGATGGCCCAGCGGGAACCGTGTCTGCCATAGTGAGATACATATACGGGCTCATATCCCTGCGGGAATTCGGGGACAGAATCGGCAGTGAAGTGATAGGCATAATAAATTCCTCCCGATTTACCCGGTGCTACCTTGAATTCC
>CAZPHL010000094.1:0-3291 GCA_964586465.1 uncultured Sangeribacter sp. | reverse complement strand
GAAGTGATAGGCATAATAAATTCCTCCCGATTTACCCGGTGCTACCTTGAATTCCCGTTTTATATCTTCAGGAGTTATGGCAGAAGCGAGATATGGTATGAGGGTCAGAAGCAGAAGCAGGTATTTCATCCGGTTTTTATACTAAAGGTCAGTTCATTTTGAGATAGTGGAACTCCAGCCCCCATAATTTTCCTTGGGGAAGGAGATAAGATTTACGGAACAATTATGGAAATCGATATCTGAGGCATCGGCGATATAAAACCCAAAGGTAGGAGAAGTAAGGAAACCTTCACCGTCACGCGGACGCAGATCATAGACCATACCGGGATAATCTGTGGCCTTTACCAGATCGATGTTGACATTGTTGAAAGTGATATGATTGACCTTATCCGGTGTATCACCCCCTACAAAGACTCCGTTCTCAGAAGTAGCATAAATGTTATTGAATCGGATTCTGCTCACTTCTCCACATTCTCCTTTTGTAGCTCCTTTAGGGAATCGCCATCCGGCATCTTTGTGGTTGCCCACGGCACGCGGATATGAAGTCACATAGATAGGTTCAGATTTTCCCCACCAAACATCGGAGAAAAGATGACAGTCGACGTGCATATTGGAAAATGTTACGTCTGTGACGGTGCCTTCGTCACGGTTCTGAATGCCTATACCGCGATTGCTGTCACGTATTATACAATTGTCAAACAGGATGTGATAGATACTGTCCATATTCTCCGAACCGATTTTTACAGCGCATGAGCGCGAGGTCATTATACAGTTGCTGACTGTAACGTCATGGCATGAACCGTATTCCTCATATTCCCGTCGGTTTTTGAGACATATACAGTCATCGCCACTTTCAATGAAGCAATTGGATATACGCACTTTCTTTGAATGGTCGATGTCGATACCGTCTCCGTTACGAATTTTCAGGTTGTTTAATAGAGAAATATCGGATATAGTCACATCATAGCACCCTACCAGATGCACGGTCCAATACGCGCTGTTGCGTATAGTCACGTTTGAAATGTTGATTTTCTCTCCGTTTATTATGGTCAGTACATGAGGCCTCGGATCAAAATCAGTCACAGGTTTCAGTTCGTATGAATCCTCCAGTTCAGCACCCATGAAGGCCACGCCGTTGCCATCGATAGTTCCTGTGCCGGAAATAGAAACGTTTTTCAAATCTTTTCCATATATCCACATCATACCCTCTCCGCGATTTTCACGGAAAGCACTTTCGGTGTATAGACTTTCGTCAGGGGCGGCGATTATTGAGGAGTTAGGCTCAAGATGAAGATTCACGAATGATTTAAGTTGGAAAGGACCGCTCATAAATTGTTTGCCGGCCGGTATAATCACCGTGCCTCCGCCGGCCTCTGAACATTTGTCGATGGCTTTCTGTATAGCGCCTGCATTGTCTTTGGAAGAATCGGCCTCCGCTCCGAAATCTGTTATGTCAAACACATTGTTGCGGGATGAGCCACAGGAAACGAAGAAAAACAATAGGAACAGTGGTAGGAAAGATTTGTAGATCATGATGAGTGCGGAGATTATTGTTTAAGATTGAAGCGTAGAGTTCCCCCGTTGATTATATCGTAATGAGATATACGGAAATCTTCAAGAGGTTTACCATTGAGGGTAATACTTTCTACCTCGTAATTGTCATGCGAAGCTCCGGGGGCCTCTATTCTGAACTTGTTACCATTCTCAAGATTTATGACAACATTCTCAAATAGTGGGGTGGCGATCACATAATCGGTTGATGCCGGACAAACGGGATAGAATCCGAGGGCGGCGAAGACATACCAAGCTGACATTTGTCCCGCATCATCATTGCCCGACAGTCCTCCGGGTGAATTGAGATATTCCCTTTCCATAATTTGTCTGACATATCGGGCTGTCTTTTCAGGCTGTCCGACATAAGGAAAAAGCCACGCGATCTGATGACAGGGTTCATTGCCATGCCAATATCTGCGGTGAGTGAACATGGAGTCAAGCTTTTCGCCATATTTTTCCTTACCTCCGAGAAAGTCTATCAGTCCCTCCTGATCATGAGGTACATACCAGGTGTAGTGACAGGGTGCGCCTTCAGTTATGTGAGGAGAGAATGTGAAGGGATCGGTAGATATAAATGTCCCGTCGGCACGACGAGGCATCGCATAACCGGATATTGAATCAATAACATTCTTCCAGTTTGACGAGCGACGCATAAGTTCATTATAATCTTCTGTCTTACCTAATTTCCGGGCTACCTGCGCAAGGGCGAAATCATCAAAAGCATACTCAAGTGTGCGAGATACCTGTTCCCTCTTATGAAAAGCATCCGGGACACTGTCTTCAACCGGAATATAACCATATTTAAGATAAGAGTCAAGAGCACGACGCCCCATACCATTACGATAATCATCTAAATTATCCGGTGAAATGAAAGCATTCTTTCGCATGGCTTCGTAAGCAGTTTCGATATCGAAACCTTCAATGCCCTTGACACAGGCATCAGCGATAGCAGCTATGCAATGGTCGCCGATCATAGCAGCGGTGTAACTGTTCCAGCATGGAAATATAGGTAGCCATCCTCCTTGCTCATATTTAAGCACGAGGGACTGCATCATATCGCTGCTACGGGTAGGGGAGATAATGTTAAGTAGGGGATGTAGTGCGCGATAGGTATCCCACATACTGAAATCATCATAATAATCTCTGCCGGAAGGCATTTTCATTGTGGGAGAACCTTTGGCGAAGGCCGGATATGAACCGTCGGCATCATTAATGGCATGGGGCAGAAAAGAGGAGCGGTAGAGGGCGCTGTAAAATTTTATCATATCCTCTTGAGATGCTCCCTCCACATCGATCGAGGAGAGATGACGATCCCATGTATCGATTAGCCGGTTAAGAGTCAGCTCATAGTTGAACTCAGGAATTTCAGTACTCAGATTCGCCAAGGCACCTTGCTGACTTGTGAATGAGGAGGCGGTTTTTACAGTTATTGTATCCCCGGCCAAGACATCAAAAGATATGAAGCCCCCGATGTCAGTGGCATTGGAAATTTTTTCTTCTCCCGTGAATACCCGGTCATCCTTGAATGTGCCATAGCTTTTCACTTTCAGCTCTTCGGGCCATTCTATTACAAAATACCCGGCAAAGCCGGCCGGTTCACCCCAGCCTTGATAAATGCGATGCACCGGGTTAAATCCACGTATCTGTCTGTTCTCAAGATCAATCTCAAGATATCCCTGACCCTCGTCGCTGTTGGGGTTAATGACAATATGTGCGGCCCCTGTATCGGAATAGATG
>CAZPHL010000093.1:0-7260 GCA_964586465.1 uncultured Sangeribacter sp. | reverse complement strand
TTACAAGCAGAGGGTCTGCGGTTCGAATCCGTAATCGCCCACTTTCCCCGAACTTAAGAATATTTCGTAACTACAACTGCATTTTCGTGAGAAAGTGCAGTTGTAGTTTTTTATATACCGTAGTCTTCATAATCGAGAGAGTGGACACTCATGTTGGTTATGTATGGTACATTCAGTTTTTTTATTTACTTTTGTAGTCGGTTAATATTTGGTTCCATATTATATTTGGTTTCACAATCAAATAACCTGCCGTAATTTTAATAAACTTTCTTACCGAAACTGATACCCTGAATCTATATGTCAAGCTTTAAAATGTCGATTTTCAAGAATAACCTTATCCCTATGATGTCTCTTGTGGCTGCTCTGGCACTATACTTTAATGTAAGTATGGCAAAAGAGCCGGCTGACTACGTGGATTGCTTTCTCGGTACTTCCAACTCCCGATGGATGCTCGGTCCTTATGCTCAGCGACCTATGGGAATGGTGCAACTTGGTCCCGATAATCAAGGCAATAAATGGATGGGCGGATATGAGTACGCTATTTCAAGTATTTCCGGATTCAGTCACATCCACGCCTGGACTATGGGTGGCCTTATGATGATGCCCACCACAGCCGATTTGGCATTGGATAATCCCGGACCGGATGCCCCGTATAAGGGTGCTAACGCCGGTTATCATTCACGCATAATCAAAGAAAGCGAGAAGGCGTGGCCGGGATATTATTCAGCTTATCTCTATGACCATAAGGTTAAAGCTGAGATTACCGCCACCACCAGATGTGGCTTTCAAAAGTATACTTTCCCCGAATGTAAGGAATCGCGGATTCTTGTTGATCTGCTCTTTCCTACCGAATGGGATTACGGTTTCACCGTAGAGGATGCTGCGATCACCAAAGTGAATGATTCGGAGATTGAAGGATATGCTCAGTGCCGTTCAGGCAACTGGAGTTCTTGGAACGATTGGACATTGTATTTTGTAATAAGGTTCAGTAAACCCTTTGATCAGCTTAATGGGTGGAATGAGGGGCGTGAATTCAATGATGTGTCATCAGTTTCAGGTAAAGGAGATATGGGAGTCTATGCTGTGTGGCAGACTCAACAAGATGAGGTTATTCTTGCTCAGAGTGCCGTGTCATTGGTGAGTATCGACGGTGCAAGAAATAATTTGCACTCCGAACTTGACCGTTTTGACTGGAATTTTGATGAATGCGTGAAGGATGCCTACAACGAATGGAACGATTTGCTCTCGAAGATAAAGATTGAGGGTGGCACTGAGAATGATCGTAAGAAGTTTTATACCAATTTATATCGTGCGTTTGCCGGTAAACAGACCTGGAACGACTCTGACGGGCGTTATCGTGATGCCAGGGAAAATATCCGGCAACTTAAGCCCGGTCAGAATGTCTATGGAGGGGATGCTTTTTGGAACAGTTATTGGAATCTTAACGGCTTGTGGTCGATTGTGACACCTGAGATTATTGACAATTGGGTCACTACACAACTTGAGATGTTCCGTCACACCGGATGGACATCCAAGGGCCCTGCGGGAATTGAATACTCAGGTATTATGGAAGGCTCGCATGAGATAGCTCTTATGGTGGCCGCTTATCAGAAAAATATACGTCAGGATGGCGACAGTATTTTCAAGGCCATTTACAAAATGGTTACCACTCCGGGTACTAATCTTCCCTATGGCGGTCAGACCGGTCAGATAGATTTGGATTATTATGATCGGTTCGGCTATATGCCTATGGAAAAAAATGTGGTATCAAAAACTCTTGACTATGCCTACGACGATTATTGTGTGGCACAGTTGGCCAAGGCGCTTAACCATAAATCTGAGGCGAAGAGGCTGGAGAAGAGGGCCCGGAATTATCGCAATGTATTTCATCCGCAATATAAATACGTATGCCGCCGTGACTCGTCAGGCAATTGGGATCCTGAATTTGATGTTTTTTCCAACAAGGGCTTCATAGAAGGCAATTCTTGGCAGTATTCCTGGTATGTGCCTCATGATATCATCGGTGTGATCGATATCATCGGACATGACACCGCACTGGAGCGTCTGTCGGAGGGATTTGAAAAATCCCGCGCACACAATTTCGCGGCCCACGCTTTTGATCGGACGATGGGTCAGAGTGCTGAGTTTTATATCAATCAGGGCAATGAGGTGAATATGAGCGCCGCTTTTATATTCAATTATCTGGGACAACCGCGACTGTGTCAGAAATATACACGTGAAATACTCGACAGATATTATGGCGATTCTCCCTATCATGGCTGGGAAGGTGATGAGGATGAAGGTCAGATGGGGGCTTGGTTTGTGATGTCTGCCCTGGGACTCTTTGAAATGGATGGTGGTGTGACTGCCGACTCACAACTTGAACTCACATCTCCACTATTTGATAAAATAACGATTTCACTTGATGACCGTTATTATCCGGGCCGTGAATTTATAATCGAGGCCAAGAATAACTCCAAAGATAATTTTTATATAAAACACGCATGGCTTAACGGACAGGAGCTGTCGGAACCCCGTATATCTTTCAGTGCCATAAAATCAGGTGGACATCTGATCTATGAGATGACCGACAATGCCGATGAAGCTGCCTGGACCCGATTGCCGGCAGAATAATCGTTTACACAAATGTTATTTCAAGAGTCGGTTTACCTCATGTAGTAGGATATGGTGGGCCGGAGCGGCCATATCTCCGTGATTATAACCGTCGAGTTTATAGATTTTCACATCGGGATGACCTGCAAGGTTCATCATTCGCCACATGTACAGGTTTTCTTCATAGCGTCCATACAGTTCTTGCTCAGCGTCTCCTGTGATGATTATGTAGGGAGGAGCATCCTTGCGCACATAGAAGAGTGGGGCATTACGGTCTACCCAGGGGGTCAGTTCTCCGATTCCTTGACTTTTGCGGTCGGAAAAATGAGTGATGACCTGTCCGCTGTAAGGAATAAGTCCTGCGAGAGAATCCGCATCGATACCATATTTCTGCAAGCGTGATTTATCAAGCCCGATCATACTTGTGAGAAATCCTCCGGCCGAGTGTCCCGAGACGAACACTTTAGTCGGGTCACCTCCATATTTATCGATATTGCGAATGATCCATGCCACGGCTTCCGCCGCATCGTCAATACATTCCGTTACGGTGACATCGGGAATCAGACGATAGTTCGGGGCTACTATCACATATCCGTGATCCATCAGTTCTCCCGGTATGAACTTTTCACCACCTGTAAGGCCACCTCCATGAAACCATACGATGACCGGAAGATCTTTGGCATCCTGATGGTGATGGATGTCGAGTTTCAGACGACTCTTCGATAACGAATCCTCTTTAGCGGTATATGATATATCACTCTCTGTGACATAAGGCGACGCCCCCATAACGGCTAATATTCCGAATATGATTCCTGTCACCAATGTAAATATACGTTTTGACATACTCTGTAGGATTTCATATATGTTACTGTTTCAGGAGCGATTGCAGGAGTTCCGGATCATTGGTGGTGATGAAGTCGACATTATGGTCGATACACCATTTCATGTCCTCCTCGGAATTGACAGTCCAGATATTTACCAAGAGTCCGAGGTCATGACACTCCTTTATCCACTCGGGATGCTTCTTGATTGCTCTGAGCGAATAGTCGATACCGGCTCCACCCATCTCCTTTATCTGCGCCGGAACATAATCGCCGTCAAGATAGTATACCCCGGTGCCTTGAGGCGCATACTTGATGAAGTTTTTGAAACCGTCGCGAGAGAAGGTGATATAATCAACCTTGTCTTCAAGACCGTACTTCTTAACCATAGCGATTATGGATTTTACCGCAGCTAACTCTTGGCTGCGGCTATTATGCTGCTTCATCTCACATACTATGCGTGAGGGAAGTTGTGAGGCTGTAGATAGATAGGATTCAAGTGTAGGGACATTCTCACCGTTTGACAGTTTTTGAGCTAACACTGTAGCCGCCGGGGAAGACTCGATGTGCACACCGTTGATGTCGGGATCATGATTGACAATCAAAACACTGTCGGCAGTCATCCACACGTCAAACTCGGACGCATAGCAGTTTATCGAGTCAGCTTTCACGATTGCCCGGATTGAATTCTGTGCCGAACCCGGAGCTGTCCAATAGCCGCGATGAGCTATCACTTTCGGAGTAGTGGCCAACATGTTACCGGCTGCCATGAGGATGACACCGGTTGCAAGGAAGCGGAAATATGTTTTGAGTGTCTTAAGTGTCATGATGAAGTTAAATATGGTATAGCGTATCGTAAATCCGGATAGATGGATTATATCTATCTTTACAACGTGATATCCCGCTGTTTTATCATAATCTGGATTCACTTTTTTACCGCTCTTACACATTTATCGGAAAAAAGAAACCGACCTCATAGCAGAGATCGGTTGTGAGATTACGTAATTTCAAGGAAAGTCACTGATAACATCTCCTGTTTTCACGATAGATATTTTTATTCAGAGAGGTATTCTTGAATAGCTTTGGCTGCTTTACGTCCTGCACCCATAGCAAGTATCACTGTGGCAGCCCCTGTGACGGCATCACCTCCGGCAAACACGCCTTTACGAGTGGTGCGTCCCTCCTCATCGGCAACAATGCAACCTCTTCTATTGGTGTCAAGACCATCGGTGGTAGATTTGATGAGAGGATTGGGACTGGTGCCGAGTGCCATGATCACTACATCGCAGTCAATAGTGAAGTTACTCCCTTCCTTCACGATAGGCGACCGTCGTCCGCTTTCATCCGGTTCCCCGAGTTCCATCTCCACACATTCTATACCTTTTACCCAGCCTTTATCGTCAGAAAGGATTTTCACGGGATTGGTAAGCATCTTAAACTCGATTCCCTCCTGTTTCGCATGATGCACCTCCTCTACACGGGCCGGCAGTTCAGCTTCGCTACGACGGTAGACAATGACGGACTCAGCCCCAAGGCGGCGTGCAGTGCGTACGGCATCCATCGCCACATTACCACCACCCACTACTACGGCTTTGTGCCCTGTATATATAGGTGTGTCATAATGGGAGTCGTAGGCATGCATAAGATTGGCTCGGGTTAGAAACTCGTTAGCTGAGAATACTCCGTTAAGATTCTCTCCCTCGATGCCCATGAAACGGGGGAGTCCCGCACCGGATCCTACAAATACTGCATCATAACCCTCTTTGTCAAGAAGATCATCCACTGTCATGGTACGGCCTATGATCACATCAGTCTCGATTTTTACCCCCAAGCGTTTTACGGCTTCTACCTCTTTTGCTACAATCCTCTCTTTAGGGAGGCGGAATTCCGGAATGCCATACACCAATACGCCTCCCACAGCATGAAGCGCCTCAAATATTGTGACATCATAGCCCGCGCGTGCGAGATCGGAAGCACAAGCCAGACCTGCCGGGCCGGAACCTACTATGGCCACACGTTTGCCGTTACGTGTGATTTCCGGAATCGGAAGTTCTGAAGCATGCTCAATAGCCCAGTCTCCCACGAAACGTTCCAGTTTACCGATAGCCACGGGTTCTCCCTTGATGCCAAGCACGCATGAGCCTTCACACTGGGTTTCTTGAGGACATACTCTACCACATACACTTGGTAAAGAGCTGTCTGCGGAGATAATGCCGGAAGCTTCCGCATAATTGCCGTTGACCACTTCCTGTATGAATCCGGGAATATTGATGTGTACCGGACAACTTCCCACACAACGTGGATTCCGGCAGTTGAGGCAACGGGAGGCTTCGAGTTGGGCTTCTTCTGAATTATAGCCGTAGCACACCTCCTCAAAATTGGTAGCTCTGACCTCAGGGTCTTGTTCTCTTACAGGTACGCGAGGGATTCTATTAGCCATTGCATTTACAGTTATGGGTTTCTGGATTATTTTTCGGATTGTTGCGGTACATGTTCTGACGCCGCATGGCCTCATCAAAATCAACTTTATGGCCATCGAATTCAGGACCTTCAACGCAAGTGAAGCGTGTCTGTCCATCAACTGTCACACGACAGGCGCCACACATTCCGGTGCCATCCACCATCAGCGCATTGAGTGAGACCATCGTGGGGATACCATATTCTTTTGTAGTCAGGGAGGCAAACTTCATCATTATCATGGGACCAATTATGACACAATGATCATAAGTCTTGCCCTGATTGTCGATCAAGTCTTTGATTAGGGCGGGCACCATACCATGGAAACCTTCCGATCCATCGTCGGTGCAGAGGAACACATTGCCCACTCTTCTCATTTCTTCTACATAAGTGAATATGTCTTTGGTCTTGGCTCCGATGATAACATCAGCCGTCACACCATGTTCTTTGAGCCATTTGGCCTGAGGATACACGGGAGCGGTGCCCACTCCTCCTGCAACAAACAGTATTCTTTTTTTCTTAAGCTCCTCTTCCGGGAGTTCGAGAAGATCGGAGGGACGGCCAAGTGGACCGGCCACATCATCAAATTTGTCCCCCACTTGCATATCGTTTATCTTATGCGAAGAGAGCCCTACGGTCTGTGTGACGATAGTGACTGTGCCGTCTTGAGGATCGTAATCACAAATTGTAAGAGGAATACGTTCTCCGAAAGGATCTGTTCTTACGATAAGGAATTGTCCCGGGAGAGCCGAAGAAGCTATTCGGGGGGCGTTAACTTTCATCTCAACAATGTTGGGGGCCAGTTCACGCCGACTAACGATTTCATACATGCTGTTAAGTCAGTTAAAAGTCATAATCCAAAATAATAGGCAAAAGTAAGATTAATTCTATTATTACCCAAATTTCAATGCTTTTTTCCCTGAAATAACCTGCATAGGAGTAAGAAATAACTGCTAAAACAATTATAACGACTCTGTAAAAGGTCTGTTGGATAGACATAGCATGCAGACGGAAGGACATTATAAGTGCTCTTTATAAAATTAGAATTGAAGTAAGATTGGAAAAGAAATATGAATAGAGGAGGTGTGCAAAAATAAATTTTAGAAAAAATCTTAAGGCAAATAAGGAAAAAATGAGGTGATTTTACTCAATGGCGCGAAAAAACTCATTACATTAACACACGGAATAACATTAAAGTTTTGCTGTTAACCTTTCTACATTTATTTTAACATTTATTGATTCGGTTACTATTCAGATGGTTGCGACTGAAATTTCAGAAAAACATGCTTTAGAACATAAAAATATTTGCACAGTGGGAATTTCAGTTGTAATTTTGCAACCGCAAACGGGAAACGCCACGGCGGTGACC
>CAZPHL010000092.1:0-8221 GCA_964586465.1 uncultured Sangeribacter sp. | reverse complement strand
CTTCCTCTCCGCTGCTTTGATTGCGTTTGAAATTCATGTCAAGAATCACCACGTCTGGATCAAATGAATCCATAAATTCACCGATACGTTCCGGATTCTTGATTACACGTATAGCTTCAACATGGTGCTTAAGCAACATGTTTAGCGACAAGAGAATATCTTCATTGTCATCTACTATAAGGATTTTCCCGTTATTTCCAGTCATACCGCAAAATTACAAAATAATTATGACAAGACATGTCAGAATCCTTACATATCAAGTTCTGATACGATGTGTCCGTCAAATAGTTTGACTATCCTGTTGGCATATTGAGCATCATGCTGTGAGTGTGTCACCATAACAATGGTAGTGCCCTCTTTATGCAGCTCGGAGAGAAGATCCATCACTTCCTTGCCATTTTTAGAATCAAGGTTGCCGGTAGGCTCATCGGCAAGAATAATCTTAGGATTGGCTATCACTGCCCTCGCGATGGCGGCACGCTGTTGTTGACCGCCTGAGAGTTGGGCCGGGAAATGGCTGCTGCGATGTTCTATTCCCATACGTTCCATAGCTTTCCTTACTCTTTCTTTGCGCTCGTTCTTTTCTATACTCATGTATAGAAGTGGAAGTTCGATGTTTTCTTCTACCGTTAGTTCATCTATAAGGTTAAAGCTCTGGAAAACAAAACCGATGACTCCTTTTCTCACATCCACGCGTTCGTTTTCTTTCATACGGCTGACGTTGATACCGTTGAGAATATACTTGCCACGAGTAGGCGTATCGAGTAGTCCAAGGATGTTGAGCAAAGTAGACTTGCCACATCCGCTTGGTCCCATTATAGCGATGAATTCTCCGGGGCGCACGCTCAGACTTACATCGTTGAGAGCCCAGGTCTCAACTTCATCTGTCTGAAAAATCTTTTGAATGTTTTCTATCTGTATCATATATTATTGTAATATAATTTCTTCTTTATTGTTAAGTTGTTCGTAACCATTTATGATCACTTTGTCACCGTATTTAAGTCCTGAAACAACCTCGTATTGAGTAGGATTCTTTCTACCGAGGACAATGGTAGTCTTGATCGCTTTTCTGCCTCCGTCAGCTATTTTATAAATCCATTTGCCGTTAGTTGAATTATAAAAGTCGCCGTTAGGAATAACCAGAGCCTGCTCAGGCTGCCCTAATTCTATCTGTACGCGATAGCTTTTGCCTAAGCGCAGATTTTCGGGATATTTGTCAGTGAACACCAGATCTATGTCAAAATTTTTATCTTTGATCTCGGGTACAACACGGTTTACACTCATTGCAAACTGCTCCCTCTGGCTTGAAATGCTGGCAGGAAGCCCGGTGGATATACGGTCAACATAGTATTCATTAAGCAATACATGAATCTTGAAGTCACCCAAGGCCTTTATTTCTCCCACATTGGCACCTGATTGAACTTGTTCACCAACTGACACTGAAAGGAAGCTGAGTTGTCCGGAAATGGGGGCACGCACAATCAGACTTTCTTTTCTAGCAACGGCGCGGTCTCTTTTAGTCTTTATTCGCTCTAAGTCTACTTGCAGTAATTCCCGCCGAAGCGCGGTGGTGGTAGAGTCGTGTATGATATTCTTGCGTTGAAGCTCAACCTTATTCTTGTGATACTCATATTCACGTTCGGAAAGATCAAATTCGGCGCTGCTTTTCATGCCCATCTGATACTCTTCGCGCGCAATCCTGCGTTTATCTTCAAGCTGATTCATCTCGAAATTAACGTCAAGATTCAGTTGCTGAAGAGTGAGCGACTTTTGCTGTATTTCAATCTCCTGTTCCTTTAGCAAACGCAGCTGTCGCTGATACTCATCTTCCTCATCGCTTATTGTACGCATAAGTTCTGGATTATTAAGTATGAGAATAGTGTCGCCTTCATTGAGTATGGTCCCATCCACGGCAATCACTTTGTCTACAAAACCGGCTTCGAGAGTATTGATTTTTACTGTTTTGAATGGTTGCGCCACACCCTCGGCATCCACGTATTCCAGGAAGTCGGCTTCTACTGCTTCTCCAACATCAATGAGGTTGCGGTCTATACGGCTGCGTTGAGGACCTATGAGAGTAGTCACAGCATAGGTTATCAAGGTAAAAATGCAGAATCCTGCAATAATGAAGTATTTATATTGCCAATACCAAGCCTTTTTGTCTTTCTTTATATCCATTTTTTTAATCTTTAAGATATGTAACCGGGTCGATGCTCATCACGTCTTTGATTTTCCAGTAAAGTGTTAAGAAGATTACGGCCACGCACACTAACATGGAGATTACTGAAGTTATGAATGGGGAAGTTTCAAAATCAAATGACTGGTTAATTGCGACTATTATTATCCATGATATTGGTAGCGCAATCAGTATGCTTACGCTCATAATGACAAGATATATTTTAGCAAAGATATGGCATATATCTTTCGATTTCGCTCCGTTTATCTTTCTCAATGCCATCTCTTTTCTACGTCGCCGAGTGTCAAGTGAAATAGCGGCATAAATGGTTGCGACCGTTGTCATCATGCTGATCCCAAGCATAATATAGATTATACCTCGTATAGAATTCATAGCTTGGTATTCACCAAGCAATTCAAAAGAAAGGCTTTTGGGATACGCATCCAGACGCTCGGGTGCTATCTTGACAACGAGATTTTTTATATCATGTCTTGCCTCATTCTCCATGCCATCTTTAGGAAGAATGTAGAAATGGCATTTATCATTGTTGTCTTTTGAAGGATCCGTAACAATGACCGTAGCCTTTCCCCAAAATGGCATTTGATCAAACCATCCGGCGATGTCATATTGAGTGCTGTCAATCATGATTTTCTCAGTACCCCATTCTCCGATTTCTGACATCTTATCTTTGATTTCGTGGCTTACGATTGCATATCGTTGAGGCGCCTTATTTGATTTGAGATAGTTTATGTTTAAATCGTAGAAGTCTATCACATCATTTTTGTGTTGAAAATATGCTCTTGCGAAGCCTCGGGTTGAGTCAGCATATTCGATTGAGATCTCTGCGGTAGCGACATTCATGATCTGCTCCACATTTTCAAAATGTTCCAATCCTTCCGCAATCTGAAGTGTTTGAGTCTCTGACATTCTATCTGCATGAATCATTAACCCTCTCTCATAACGGGATTTATCAGATGGTATGCCGAGCTGTCGCTCAATGCGATTGAACCCTAAAGTAAAAACAGTTGTAATGCTCAGGAATATTATGCAGATTATTGTCTGGATGCATATTCCGATGTTGCGTAACCGATGTTTTTTAGGTTTCATCTGAAGTGCGAGTCCTGCCTTGTCTGAAGAAATTTGCATGACCGTATACCAATCTGCAATCAGGCAAATCACTATCATTGATAGATAGCAACATAAGGCTAAGCTCACTATATCTTCATAGCCAAAATTCATCGTGTTGAGAATCTCTTGAAAATTATTTTCAAGGAATGAGACTGCCAGCAGACAGCAAAGTGTGGTCAATAAGAAAGCCGATATGATAGAAATGAGCTCTTCCGTAACGAGCAAGTTGAGAATCTGTATCTTCTTGCCACCAAGGCTCTTCCTGATTGCGATTTCCCGCTGCCGCATTGTGAAAAGCTGCAACCATTGACGCAAAGCAGAAGACAAAGAAACTATCACAAAAAGATACAGAAAAAACATTATTGCACGGCTGCTGATGATGGCCCGCTGATTGTCCTTTTCTTTCCATGAACGGTATCGGTAAATGTAAATGTCTGATGCCGTCACACCAAGATATGGAGCTAATTCCTCCACCACATCTTTAAGTATCTTATCCGGACTAATTAAAAGATAAGCTTTGGTCACTTTATAGTCTACCACAAAATCCGCTGAATAGAATATGTCGACATTATTGGGCAATTTGAAATCATTTATTGGAAACTGTTCTATTACATCTGCTATTTGAAAAGTGCGTGTATCCGAATTATTCTCATCGGTATATTGCACTTTAATTTGCTTGCCAACCGCACTCTTATAATCTCCGAAGAGTTTATTGCCAAGGTTCTGCGAAATGATGACTTTTGTGTCGTCAATATTATCTACCAACTCATCTGAAACAGCCGACCTATAGGCACACCATTGTAGGAAATCCTTATCCACATGCACTGAGTTTGCAGATATGGGATCTAAATTATCACTACTGACAGTCATTTCTTTCTTCTGTGATGCCGGTAGAAACACTTTTTCCAATGACCTGAATTGATGGCTTGAAATATTGTACGAACTGAGGTCCACAGATGATCGGTAAATATCTGTGCTAACAAACATAACAGCTGTATTATCAACATAATCTTGTTTCAGAAGAGGATCGCTGTTGACATTGAGCATAAACATGGAAATAATCGCGAAAATAGCGACACTCACTCCAATCGATAGGATGCTGATGATATTTTGCGTCTTATACTTTGCGAAATTGCGTACTGCTACTTTTAGATAATGCTTTATCATGGCTAAAAATTTATTTCATTATTTCAGGACCGGTCAATGACCTTATGGTATAATACAGCGTCCAATATGTTTTGATTGATGCAATGTAGGCTCGCGTTGCCGAATCTTTTTCCGTCAGAGCGATATTAAGATCCAGAATTGTGTTTCGACCGGATATGTATAACTTCCGGGCTATCTCATAGCGATGAGTTGCAAGTTTATGAGTCCTCGAGGCTACTTCAACTTTTTTGGGTTGCATATTGAACTGCATCACTATTTTGCTGAGGTTCTGACGAAAATCATTCATGCCTTGTTCGGCTGTTGTGTATGCCAAGTCGCGTTGAGATTTTGCGACTTTGATCTTGCCTTTTCCTCGCCCCCAGTCGAGTATTGGTAGCGATAGCGTGAGGCTTGCATATTCCTGATGAAGAGGGTGCCGATAGCTCAGCGAAAGATCGTCGGCCGTTTGCGACAGACCAAATTGTAGATATATATCGGCTCTTAACCCGGCGTTCGCCTTAGCTTGAGCAACTTTACTGTCACTTTCCAGTTTCATTTTTCTATAATAGTCGGGATCGGACGCATTTTCTAAGGCCAATGCCAAAGCATCTTGAGGAGAAATATATATTTCAGGCACCGACTCCGGCTGTTGTAGTCGTATCTGAGTTAAGTCATCAATGCCCAGATATGAGGCGAGAAGTTGCGTCTGTTCTCTTTCCTGTACCTCCGCATCCATACAAGCCGTTTCCTCATTCAATTTGTTGATTTCAAGTTGGAGCATATCATTTTCATTTATCGTGCCGATTTTATATCTCCCTTGACCCATCCTATAAAGCGTGTCGGCAGCGGCATAGTTTAATCTGGCTAACTCCAAATTAGTTTGAGCTTCCAACAACAAAAAATAATATTTACAGGCATGGGCAGCTACAAGTTCCATTGCCTCGTGATAGTTTTTTTCGGCCTCGCGATATTTTAACGGTTCAATACGCCGATCCCATTTCAAGGAATTGTAGCCAAAAATACTTTGATGATAACCTATTGTGACAGGATTGGAACTATATGATGTAGTTTTGCGCTCAAATTCATCTATGCGAGCAAGTGTTGACTTTAGAAACAAAGTTCCTCCCGTAAGAGCTACGTTCTGATTAACTGCGATGGCAAGATCTGTATTAAGTTGGTTTTGTTTGATAAACGCGCTCGTGCCGTCGTTCAAGGTTATTTTATTGATTTCTCTATTAAGAGACGGCGAGGAAGATAGAGTTATTGACGGAAGATAATTGGCTTTGTAATATCTGTACTGCCATTGAGCTGCCAGAAAAGCGTGCTTAGCACTCTGTGCTGCAGGAGAATTGTCTTGCGCCATTGCGACGACTTCTTGCAGACTCATTTGCAATGGCGCTTCATTCTGACCATGCGACGGGTTTGCAAAGCAGCAGATCATGACCACCATAATCTGGGGTAAAATGTAATGTTTATATCTATAAGACATGATTTTTATATTATCGTGCTTATAAATAATCAAATATCATACCAATTAGATAAATACTTATGTAATAGATATTTATGGTAATATGCAAATTTCAAAGATGTTTGATTTCGCACGCAATTGTTCGATATCGAACAATTTCACATATCAGAGCTAATAGTTTATGATAAAAGGCCTCTTTCGGAAATTCCAAAGAAGGTGGATACTTAAATGAAATGTCTTTTTAATTCTTTAATAATCAATGATATTAACAATACTACTCAAAATTTTTTGAGTGGTATCAGTGGTTATCGGGTAATGTCAGTATTTCTTATTGCCCAAACCAAGTTTGGGTACCATATATGAGAGAAAAAATTTAATTAGAAGCCTCCAAATAGCCTATCAATTCGTCAGCAGTCATAATATCCATTTTGGAGAAAGCCGTCAGTTTCTTGCCCAAATCCTTAAATGATGCTCCAACATGGTAGATGGTATCGTCAATTATAAGGAAACGGTCATGAGCCCTGCGATAGGTCTTTACTTCTATCGGGGCATACTGCTGATTGTGACGCTCCAGATCCTGATGTAATGAGCGGCTAACGGATGGGGTAAATATGGTGGCCGACACGCCTTCATCGCGCTTGTCAAGCTGACGGAATACAGTGTCATCAATATAATTGTCAACCATAACAATGCGCTTCTTAGCACTACGCATGAGATCACACATCAATGTATAAGCGTCGAAAATCTGCCCGTCAAAGAATATCCCTTCTCGAGGAGGCATCGAAGTATTAATAATAAAATCTATCTTTTCTTCGGTCTTTGCCATTCGATACTCCAATCTCTCAAAGCGTTGGGATACTGCATACCCTTTCATAAGATAATCTTTTAATACCTTATTAGCCCATTGACGAAAAAGAGTAGCATTCTTACTGTTTACCCTATACCCTACAGATAAAATAGCATCTAAGTTATAGAACTTTGTTTTGTACGACTTCCCATCTGCGGCAGTATATTCCAAAATGGAATGAACTGAAGCTTCAATCAATTCTCCGCTTTCAAAAATATTTTTAAGATGCTTTGAAATTGCAGGTTGTTTTACACCGAACAAGTCTGCAATCTGCTGTTGAGTCAACCATACAGTCTCATTCTCCAGCCTTACCTCAAGCTTAATCGTTGAGTCAGGTTGGTAGAGTATTATCTCATTGTCTTGCGCTTCCGGAGCAAGTGGTATAGGATTATTCTCATTCATTTTTTTATGATGCAGTCAATGCTTTATAAAGATAACACTCTTTTTTGCAGTTATCTATTTTTGAGATAATAATATTGTTAATTAATGTTAAGCAAGAAGTTGTTTTGACATGATAGAGCACATGTTAAGTGTGACTAAATGTTTGATATCAATAAGTCCTGAGACATAAGAATAGTATAATAGTATATAGGAGTAACGTTTAGAATTGCTCATTTTAGGTGAACAAGACTTTTTTAAGCTACCTATTATACATTACAATGAGGCTGAGATATGACAACATGTGACAACGGTTAAGTGTGTTGATATTAAGGAAAGCTAATTTCCATGATTTAAACTTGAAATACTTTTATATATATGTGAAGAAATTTCTCCTTTTTGCTTAATTTTGCGTATTGTTACCTCGTAATTTTAAGATTTATATAATATTGACAAGGATTTAATCAAAAATATAAATGTATTATGAAGATGGGATTTGTCATCATTGCAATAGGCCTGATTATTGTTGTTCTTGGTATCGTTATGGTTGTAAAGTCCGGTAAATCGGCACCTGTACCTTTGGCTTCTTCGGAACCTCCACTTGTGACTTCTGAAAATCTCACTATTCCGCTTAATGAAGATGAAGAGAAGTCGACACCTATAGAGACAGAGACAACGGAAGAATCACGAACACCTAGAGAACCACAGAAATTGGATGAGAGGCCCCAGGATCTTACAGCAAAAGAGAAAGGTAATGCCTTTGAAGCTTATGTTGCTGATATCTTAAAAGGATCAGGCATCAGGATAAAACAGTGGAACCAAGGTACAATTACTGAAACAGGAGCTATGGGAGAAAATGCTCTCAATCCGGATTTCTATGTGGAGCAGCCTTATGGCAATAGCTCGTTAACGTATTGGCTGGAGTGTAAATGGCGTAAGAAAATATCCGGGAAATATTCCTTTCCTCCAGCACAATTCGAACGATATAAGAAGACACAACATGACTCAAAAAGAAAGGTGCTTATTATCTTTGGTATTGGTGGTGAACCAAGTAACCCCGGCTCAGTATATATTGTTC
>CAZPHL010000091.1:0-8503 GCA_964586465.1 uncultured Sangeribacter sp. | reverse complement strand
AGCTTATAAGTTTATCTTCCTCATAAACGGATGTCCGAAATATGGGTCCGTAAAGAGATAAGTCTACAATCAGCGGGCACTTTCAAATTCTGCGAGGAAGCGCACGTCATTCTCGCTGAACATCCTGAGGTCTTTCACACGATATTTGAGATTAGTGATTCGCTCGATACCCATACCGAATGCATAGCCGCTATACACTTCAGGATCTATACCGCATGATTTTAATACATTCGGGTCAACCATTCCGCAACCGAGAATTTCCACCCAGCCGGTTCCCTTACAGAACGCACACCCTTTTCCACCGCAGATATGACAACTGATGTCCATTTCGGCTGATGGTTCAGTGAATGGGAAGAATGAGGGACGGAGACGAATCTTAGTTTCCGAACCGAACATTTTCTGTGCGAAAGTAAGTAGCACCTGCTTGAGATCGGCAAACGAAACATTTTTATCAATGTAAAGACCCTCTACCTGATGGAAGAAACAGTGTGCACGAGCTGAGATAGCCTCATTACGATACACACGACCCGGACAGACGATACGGATCGGTGGCTGGGTTTTCTCCATCACACGAGTCTGTACCGATGAAGTGTGAGTACGAAGTAACACATCCACCGGATTACGGGTGATAAAGAACGTATCCTGCATGTCGCGTGCCGGATGATCAGGCGGGAAATTGAGAGATGAGAATACATGCCAGTCATCTTCAATTTCAGGACCTTCGGCTATTGTAAAACCCATTCCGGCAAAAATATTGATGATATCGTTTTTCACGATTGAAAGCGGATGGCGTGAACCGACCGGAAACAGTGTGGCTGTACGTGTCAAGTCGATAGAAGCAGCTTCAGAATCACTTCCGGCTGAAAGCTGTTCTTTAAGTCCATTAATCTTTTCTGTGACAAATGCCTTAAGATCGTTGATGCGCTGGCCTATCTCGCGCTTTTGCTCAGCCGGTACATTTCGGAAATCGGCCATAAGGGTAGACACAGCGCCCTTCTTGCTGAGATATTTTATACGGAGCTCCTCCACAGCCTCCGGAGTGGTGGCCATCGCTGCCAAAACCTCCTCTTTGAGGCGGTTGATTTTCTCTATCATTGTTATTTAGTGAATAGTTTCTTTTTTCTCAACTTCGGAAAGCCTCCAATCTATATAGTGGTAAGCTGACCTGGAAGTTGTATTTTTTTCGTTATTTTCGCGAAATTACAAAAAAAAACTCAAAATCTCTGTATCATTTTTTATTTTTATCAGTTATATGATAAACGAATCGTTATTGATACAGTCACTTATTCGTAATCAACCAATTTTATTCATAATAATATGCAGAAATCAGGTACAACCGCAATTATTTGCGCACTGCTTATAGGAGTCGGCCTTTGGCTCCTTGGAGTTATGGTCAAAGGTGGACTGACAAGCATCTCAGGCAACCAGAGAATTGTCACTGTCAGAGGTTTGGCTGAAAAAGAGGTTACAGCCAATAAGGTGACATGGCCAATTGTAAGCAAGGAAGTCGGTAATGATCTACCTACTATCTATGCCAAGATTGAGACCACTACAAAGGCTATCACGAATTTCCTGAAAGCTAACGGAATCACGGATCAGGAAATTTCTGTGAATCCACCGCAGGTGCTCGATCTACAGGCCGACCGTTATAATTCTCAGAATGTTCCTTTCCGTTATAATGTTACAAATGTTATTGTGGTAACCTCTTCACAAGTTGAGAAGGTCAATAAACTCATGGAACGTCAGACTGAACTTCTGAAGCAAGGAATCGCTATCGTTGCCGGCGATTATCAGTACCAAACTACTTATGAGTATACCGACCTCAACTCTATCAAGCCGGAAATGATTGCTGAGGCTACCAAGAACGCCCGCGAAGCAGCCAATAAATTTGCTGAGGATTCCAACAGCAAGCTCGGTAAGATCAAGACTGCAAGTCAGGGTCAATTTTCAATTGAAGACCGCGATCAATATACCCCTTATCTGAAGAAGGTGCGCGTGGTTTCATCGATTGTTTATTATCTGAACGACTGATTCAAGACGGTAGATTTAAAAACTATATGTGATAAGACCGTAATAAATTGTAAATTATAAAATTAATAAATTGTACACAATAAATAAGGAGAGATCACCAAGAATCTCTCCTTATTTATTTCTCTATTATAAAGTAATTCTAAAAATATTATAATAAAATTCTGCTATAACATTTTTCTTGCCTATCGTCGAATCATTCCGAAAGAGTGAAACTGATTATGGCACCATTGCCGTCACCATCACTTTCCGCCAGATCTGAATCAGGAATTATCGCATACCAGCGTCCATTACGTGCAAATTGTGGTCTTACGTAAAATAATGAATCCTCATATTTTACCTCCATACCCGCTTTTTCATGCCTGTTGCTCCAAAGCACCGGAATATGGGTCAGCAACTTCCCGTCATTTCTTCTATAGAAATCAATATACTGTGCCTCACCATTATAATAGTTTATCATCACTACATCTCCCTCCGGAATAACATTTCCGGACAATGATATGTATTCCTGTTGTTTCTCCATCCTCTTTTCATGATCAGACATATTACTTAACTCCTTTTCTATTTCAGGAGTTATAGTTTTACCCCCTCTGCTGAGAACAGCTGTTTTCTCAAGTCTTCCGGGTTTAAGCAAATATAAAGTATCAACCATCGTGATCGCTCCTTCATCACCAAAATTAATGAACTCACCACTAAGATATCCGAGTGGATAACCTTCCACCCTGATAGAATCTGTTTGAACAAAATCTTTATTTACTTGCCGGATTATAAAACCGTTGTCATCCTCCTCGTAAAAATTGATTCCCTTGTCCAATGATCCTTTGGTAAGCCGTTTGACCGTTGGAATATTATGATGATAGGTCGAAACGAGACTGTCAGATAGCGTATACCTGTAAGCAACATTGTCGGGAGAATTGAGCACCACATCTTTTGCACCCCGGTCAACATATACATTGTCAAGCCATCTGTACTCACCGGGACCTTGGCCTTTATGATTAATTTCACCGACAAGTTTACCATCGGGCAGTGTAAATAGGAGCAGGCGATCTTCAGCCATATCTCGTGAATCTCTAAGTATTAGAGTATCCCCGATGACATCTACAATATATGCCTGGTATCCAAACAATGCATTGGAGACTGTGTCAAGGGTTGTAAACTTTATATCTTCAACCTTCAAGTCCTGTATTCTCGGAGAATTGATGGCAGCTGACAAATCATAGACCGGTACATCCTCTTTTTCACCCTTACTTCCACAAGAAGCACATATAAAACTTGCAAGTGCGATTATGGCTATTTTTTTCATAATGTCTGAATTTTTCGGTTAATTGATTTATTATTACAAAATTAAGGCTATTTTTTGGATTTTCAATTATCATACGTTTTTATATAGTAATAATTCTCATTTCTGTTACTACAATACCGTTTCCTCCCGAAAATCTCTCAACACGCTGTTTATCAACCAAAATTGTGTTCCAACCGTAAAAAATTATAAATTATATTTCCTTACTTACTTGAGATTTGGATTATACTGACTAAATTTGCATAAAATTACTTTATAAAACAACATGAAACACAGATTTCTTGCATGGGTCGCTGTGCTTGGCACAGTGGCCTCGCTACAGGCACAGATAAGTCAGCCTGACGAAATGGCTTACAAAGTTAAAGATGCCGCTTTCAACCAATCTCAGATTGACAGTATCGCACAGTTTATGACTGATGAACTCGGTCCACGCCTGGCGGCATCAAAGATGAAATTACGTGCCGAGCAACTGGTAGTCGACAAGCTTAAGTCATACGGATTCGACAATGTACGTGTTGAATACGCCACTGATTTCTCAAAGGGAGGCTGGGATAACGAAAAGAATTACGTGGCCATGACGGCGCCTTACTATTGCAGCTTCGCAGCAAATCCTAAAGCATGGTCAGGAAGCACCGACGGTCTTGTAAAGGCTCAATGCATTCTTCTTGAAGCAACCGACACTGCTGATTTGGCCAAATATAAAGGCAAATTAGGGGGTAAAATCGTCCTTATGCCTCCTACCCGTGAATATGAGCTCTCTTTCAGTCCTATGGCAAGCCGCTATACAGAGGAAGAGCTTCAGAAGATGAAACAGGACACACGCCCTAACCCTTCATGGGGACGTCGCGGTGGAGGGAACGCCTCCGCCAGAGCGCTCCGCAATGCAATGGACTCCCTGATCAAACAGGAATCCCCCATTGCTGTTATCGTAGGCGACGGCACTTTTAATATACCGGGGTCAAGAGGAGTACGTTATAAGGTGGGTGATCCGGAACCGACACCTGAAATTGTTTTACCTATAGAGGATCACGGCCGAATGGTTCGTCTCATAAAGAGCGGTGAGAATGTAGAGATGGAACTTGACGTGCGCAACACTTTCACCGATAATCAAAAAATAAACAATGTTATCGCTGAAATTCCCGGTACAGACCCTAAACTTAAGAATGAGGTGGTATTGATTGGCGCTCACCTGGATTCATGGCATGGGGGCACAGGAGGTGCTGACAATGCTTCAGGATGCATCACGATGATGGAAGCCCTACGCATACTGAAATCTCTGGACATAAAACCGCGACGTACAATCCGCCTTGCTTTGTGGGGAGGTGAGGAACAAGGCCTTTACGGGTCTCGTGGCTATGCCAACAACAATCTTTATAATTCCGAGGAAAATAAAAAGCTTCCGGGATTCGATGACTTTGCACTATATCTCAATGTGGATTTCGGATCAGGAAAATTCAAAGGGATCTATCTTGAAGAAAATGATATGGCTTATCCTTATTTCGAAGCATGGAAGAAACCATTGGTTACATTGGGATTCGACACTTTATCACCGAGAAAAGTAGGTAGTACCGACCATGTTAATTTCTCCCGTCTGGGATTGCCGGCATATCAGTTCATTCAAGATCCGCTCGACTACTTCCGTGCCTATCACACAACAATGGATACTTTTGAACGTATCTCCCTGGACGATCTCAAAGTAAATGCTGCTATTGCTGCCTGGCTGGCTTACTCTGCCGCTATGGACAATACACACATTCCGGTTAAACCCGGATTCCCTGAAAAACTGAAGAAGTAACAAACATACCGACACAATCTAAAGAAAGCGACCGATTCACATCGGCCGCTTTCTAATGTTTTCCATAATACTTTTCAAACTAACCTAACATCATGAAACGATTGAAAACCTGATTGCAGTACCATTCGGTTTTCTGATATTATAACATTATCGTCATACACATGGTTCATTTGGTTTGAAAAAAATTTCTTTCTATGCCACCAACAACACAAGTACTATACCGAAAATAATTAGCAATGTATTGGATACGGCATAAGTGATAGTATATCCTAAAGCGGGCACGCTGCTGCCAAGACGTTCCTGCACAGCTCCAAGGCCGGCAGTCGTCTTACGAGCTCCGGCACAACAGCCGAGGGTCACGGCAGGATGGAACTTGAATAACTTGTGCCCTATGATAATGGCAAGAAACAAGGGTATCAGAGTCACTATCAGGCCGGCAATAAATATCTTCGGACCTACCTCTGCAAAAGAACTTACAAACGAGGGTCCCGATGCAATACCTATAACTGCGATATACATGTTAAGACCGAGGTTATTGAACACCCATAAGGAAGCCTTAGGTATTGCACCGTGTACAGGCCGTTTTGACCGAAGCCAACCAAGCACAAGGCCCGATACCAATGCTCCCCCACTCGCACCGAGACTAACCGATACGTTACCTATCTTTATCGCCAGAGCACCAAGTAAACCACCTAACAGAATACCCAGGCCCACAAATACAAAGTCAGTAGCCAAAGTTCGTGGATCGGCATAACCAATCTCCTTGGCAGCCTTATCAAGGTTTTTCTTCAAACCCACAAGTTCGAGGATATCCCCGGTTTTAACAACCGTTTCTTCAAGAGGATTCAAAGGCACTTCATTACGTTTCAGACTCTTTATATCTACCCCGTCCATCCATTCATTCTCAAAGAGATCGCGAATTTTCTTGCCGTTGCAATTTTTAGATACCGTTACATCCACATCCTCAACAGGAAAATTTAAAATATCTACGCCGGCAACTTCATGACCTAACCATCCATTGTCGGACACTATCATTTCGCGTCTACCGGCTAAAACTACAGTATCGCCCGGATTGATAAGTATATCCGGTGTAATTACTTCAATGCGTTCCGAACCGTCTGCACGCTCAATACGCTCTACCGTGATGCGCCGACCAAGTTTTGTATATTCATTTTCCAGACTTGCCACACTTCGGGAGGACGACATCCATGGCCCGTCTGCAATATATGCACGAAAAGCCACCGGACGACAGGCATTGAAGCTTGCCGGATCATTACCTGAAGCCGGACTGAGGGTTTTCTCAAGTTCCCGTGTCATGGCTTTTACTTTATCCAATCCTCCCATAAGGGCAGGGCCTACATAACCTAAAAGCCATACAGCGCCCAAGGTGCCGAACACATAAGTCATCGCATAGCACACCGGTATGGCATCAACCATATTCTTTATAGAAGCTGCATCACCCGGCAATGAATTAATAGTGTCTTCGGCTGCTCCAACTACCGGTGAAGCCGTCGACGCACCGGCCATCATTCCGGCTGCCTGACCCGGATTGAGATCAAATAAAAATGCCACGCCGAGCGACGCCCCTAAAATCAAACAGCATACGACAACTGCAAAAAGCACCTCTTTCAGTCCATCTCCACGTAAAGAACGGAAGAACTGTGGCCCTACACTATAACCTATGCAGAACAGGAACAAGAGGAATGAAACCGTCTTCAGTGGTCCACCGACATTTATATCCATCTGCCCCACGAGTACCCCGATGATAAGCACAGATGTGACTGTACCAAGAGCTATACCCTTTATCTTTAATTTCCCGAGTAGGAAACCTAAACCTATTGTCAGGAATACAGCCAATGCCGGTGTATGCCTGAATACTTCAACAAACCACATTCTACTTCAATATTTCATCTGTTACGTTTTAATTCCTATGTACAAAATTAGTATTTTTTCTTCAACTTCCCCTCACTCTTCTTCCCAATTATATTAATCTGTCGCCTTTAACGGCTCTTTATCTAAATACCACTATACCTCTTCTCAAACTTCATATAATTAATGCTCCATAACCTAATGAATACTTAAGTCCTTCATATATTTTAATGACTAAACACGATTTGGAAATAATGTAAGAGCTTTATTTGGAACCATGGATTTATTATACTACCTTTGTGGAATCATCCATATAACCTCATATCATGAATTACTCATTTATCTCCAAGCATCGTATATGCCCGAAGATAGTATTATTTCTTTCTCTAATAGCTATCACATCATGTCATAACTCAAAAAAGTCATCCGGAGAAGAGCCGGTCACTCTGAGTCTGTCTCAAAATCTCGATGCGAAAACAAGTGCTCCGATTAAAGTTGAAGATTTAACCTATACTGTCTTAAGCAATGACAGTCAGGATGCTTTCTTTAAAAAGGCTAATATAATAGATGTAGTCGGCGATACAGTCATTCTTTTGGAGGATACTCCACAGGTATCACGACTTATTATGTATAATATTACCAATGGTGAATATCTCGGACAGATAAATCATAGAGGTCAAGGACCCGGGGAATATAATACCATATTAGGAGCTTTTGTCGACAGGGCCAAACAAAGCGTCATGCTGCCTGATTTTAACTCTTCTTCCGTAAACGTATATTCCTTGGTTAATGATACTCTCGAGAATATTATCAACCGTGAGTATATTCCCACAGTAGCCGAACCCATTGGAAGTATTGAGTCAGGTATAAATGTTGCCGTACCAAATGAGGACGGTTTACATATTATGCAATATGACGGTAACTATGTCCTTAGCGACTCCATTCACATTCCGGGCTTTCAAGCCGGCAACTTCTCTATGCTTTGGGCTAATGCCGGATCAAACGCCATGGTCGCCATGGTTGATACTGTCTATGAGATTCTTCCCGGCAGATTAAACCAAGTGGCAATTGTAGACAGAGGCAATTATTCAATAACTCCTGAAGTAGATGAAAAGATCATAAGACAGATTATTGAATCCTCTGAACCCGATACTGAAATTCTTAAACCTTACCTACTTATCAGGAATATTCAATATACGGATGATAAGTTCTTAGTGACCACTATGCATGATGCAAAGAAATATTCAGATCTTTACGACATGGCCAACGGCAATTTGATTTATCGTAATACTTACAGTTCCTTGGAAAAACCGAGTTATATAGTGATTGAAAATGCCGATAAAAAGCTATTGCATGTAGAAAATCTTTTCGCAAAAAATGGCACTTGGTATGGTATCATCAGTGAAGAATTGCTTCCTGAGGCAGAGGACTTGGATTTAAAGAATACAAATTGTGCTTTAGTCAGATTCCGATTTTAAAAAGATATTTATTTGAAATGGCCCCTGAAAGTT
>CAZPHL010000090.1:0-8679 GCA_964586465.1 uncultured Sangeribacter sp. | reverse complement strand
TACCAGCACGAATCCCCCGCGAGGATAAAGATCAACAGAAGCAGGGATCTTATTAAGTTCCGATATCTTCCAGCCATCTGCCGGGCCGGGACCTGCGTCCTCAAAGAGAATACCTTTTATGCCGGCAGCAGAAGGAAGGTTAAGACGGGAAAGGTCAAGCTTAAGGTCCTTGAGTGCTTCATCACTTCCGTTGATTCCGGTTATCCACCATTTGTCACCCTTTCTGCGGGCCATAATCACGTATTCACCCGGATAACCATTCAAAAGCAGTGTCTCATCCCATACGGTAGGTAATTCCGACAAGTAATTCTTCACTTCTTGTGGCTGCGCGAGAAAACTTTCAGGACGATCGGCAAGATGCTGAATCCCTGACTCATATAAGGCTGTCAGGGCCAACTCATGAGCCATTGTGGTTATATGAGGGTGTTGGGAATCGGTAAACGCGCATGGTGTATAATCCATAGAGGCCACAACATTACGTGTGAAAGGCAGTGTCGCGTTATGCGCAGCAGCTTTATCGGTGAATGTTGGCACATTATTGTACCATTCGGCTCCGTATACCCCCTCATTAGTAACAAAATTCGGCCACGTACGCTGCCAACCCCGCGGCACGGTTGCTCCATGAAAATTAACAAGTAGACCATGGCGAGCAGCAGCATCAAGTATTTCTTTCATAAAGCGGAAATTACGGTTGACATCACCACAGAAAAAATCAACTTTTACCCCCTTTACACCTATCTTCTCACACCATGCGAACTCCTTCTCAAGTCCTTCGGGTGTATTGAGACGATATTTCGGTCCGGGAGCACCGTCTACCCAGCCTATTGAGGAATTATACCATATCATAGGTCTGACCCCCTTTTCAACTGCATAGGCCACTGCATCTTCCACAGTCTTGCCATCTTTCATCTCATCCCATTCAGCATCTATCAGCACATAGGGAAGTTTGAGCTCAGAAGCGAGATCCACATATTGCTTTATGATATTATAATCATTCGAACCGTGATTATAAGCCCAATAGACCCATGCTGCCACACCCGGTTCCACCCAGGAGGTATCCGCCAATACACAGGGAGCCGAATTGTCTGTTACAAGAGTTGACTCAACCACGTCACTAAGCCTACCTGCGATAAGAGTCTGCCATCCTCCGTTCTCTACTCCGTCAGGTTTTAAATCAAATACGGGATAGCCTGTACCGGGTTCCTTCGTTGCATAATACATGCTTGTTCCGGCTTCAAAAGGAGTTATACCGGATTCTGTCAGTAGACCGAACACATCGTTTTTAAATTCTATCAATGCCGGATAGCCATAACGCTTACCCTCTGATAAGACCGGATCTTTTGGGAAGAAACCCTCATAGGCATCACTCCATTCCATCATCCAGCAATGTTCAGGAGCGACAAACTCTACTTTAGAAGGTCCGCTTTTCTTCCACGCTACCCCGTCATTATAAGCACGAACTATAAGCGTATCACCCGAGGTGAGTCTGTAAGACTGTTCTGCGTACTCATTGGCACACCATCTCTTCTTCCCGGTCTGCATCCAGTAGCCCACACGATGCAATGTCTCCTCTCCTACCGGCTTCACCTCTCCACAAAGCAAACTCATCAATGGAAGAGATTTGTCAGATAAGGAATAAGTTACCGTCATACCTACATTACTTTGGGGCGTTACGGAAAGTCGTCCGTTTGGAGAGGTTTGTCCCCACCCTGTGAGGCCGGTTAGGATAATAGCAGCGGATATCAGTATTTTTTTCATGTCACTCTATGAATTATATTTCTATCAGACAGAAACTATAAGTTCTTTCTTTATGAAACTGTTTCTATTTTCTATCAGATAGCATTACTTACTTATTGTATATTACCGAATAGAAATGGTAGATTGTTGACTTACAGCTTTACTGAAACTTTCTTACCGTTGTAGGCCACCTCTTTAGTCTGTCCGAACGGAGTGACCACTTGGAATTTGCGGCTTTTAAGCATACCATCGTAGGAACCTTTACGAGCACCGATGGTGAGGGTATGGCTCTTATCATCCCATTTCATAGGAATCTCTGTATAGTGTCCTTCCAGATAATTGTAATTATCACCCTCATCCTCATAAAGTACAAACTCACCATCTGCTCCGGGATAAACATTTAAAGTCAGCTCATCCCATGGCTTTTCTCCTGAATACTGCATATCCGGGCCAAGTGGTAGTATGCTGCCTGCCTTAACATATAGTGGAGAACGGGAAATAGGTGCGGCGGCTTCGATATATGCCCCGCCTTTCATACGTTCGTTAGTCCAGAAATCATACCAATGAGTACCTCCGGGAAGATAGACCCTATAAGTTTTTTCCTGTGTCCAGTCTACCGGCGACTCTACTACCGTGCCATCATTAGCTTGTTTATCCCATCCGGTCAACGCATCGGTCCTGACTATCTTTTCCTCAGTGTAAAGCGGATCCACCACAGGGCACACGAGCAGATTTCTTCCGAACATAAACTGACGGTTGTTATCCCATGTGTTCTTATCATCTTTGAAATCCATGAACAGAGCGCGCATAAAACTATCATCGTTCTCACTCACCCGACGTGCGGTGCTGTAAATATAGGGCAGAAGACGGTAGCGCATCTTTACCGCATCGACCAATGCATCATATATGGGTTCACCCTCTTCTCCGAAATAATAGATTTCACGGAAAATATCCGCTCCGTGGCTTCGCATCATAGGATTGAAAAGGCCAAACTGCATCCAACGGGTCATGAGTTCCTGAAACTGTGGATTCTTAGGAGCGGAATTAGGGCCCTTGGTATTGTATGCCCCCGCAAAGAATCCACCGATATCAGTATTTACATTGGGGTTACCTGTAAGCGTATGATTAAGACAGAGAGGCACCTGATTACGCAGAGACTCCCATGAGCTGCCTACGTCACCACTCCAGGTGTTGGCACCATAGCGCTGCTGTCCGGCAAAGTATGAACGGGTAAGGATAAAAACACGCTTATCCTTATCTTCAGCGCGCTGATGCTGATCCACACCACCCACTGCCATGAAAGGGAAAAGATTACGAACTCTTCTGTAGGAACCGGCCGAGCATTGTTCATCAAGGTCTGAATCTTTATATTGCATGTGGTCGGGGTCAGTAGAATCCATCCACCATGCATCAATACCCATATTATGCAGACGCTTCAGATTGTTCCAGTAGATATCGCGTGCCTCAGGACTATAACAATCATATACCTTCACTCCCGAAAGATAATCACGGCGTGGAGGCCACTCGGTAAGACCCGATTCCGGCCATGTCTCGAAAGAAAACAGAAGTCCCTTATCGTTAAGTTCCTTGTATTGCTTTGTCATAGGGCCGAAACTTGACCAGATGCTTATGCTTATATGCGCATTATTATCATGCACCTTGTCGATCATCTCCTGAGCTCTGTTAAAGTCAGGACTTATAAACTCCATGGCGTTCCAAGTATAATTGGATCCCCAATACTGCCAGTCCTGTATGATTCCATCTAACGGAATTCCGAGTTTACGGTATTTATCCACCACTTCCAGAAGTTCGTCCTGAGTCTTGTAGCGTTCACGGCATTGATGGAATCCGTAAGTCCATAAAGGCAACATGGGCACCTTGCCTGTGAGCCAACGCATGTCGGCTATAACCCCGTCAGCATCACCACCATACATAAAATAATAATCCACGGCATCACCCACCTGACTCTCAAGCTCCAAAGTGTCGTTATCATTAAGTGCTGTGGGTGAGTAGTTATCCCAATATATTCCGTATCCCTTTATACTCTGAAAGAAATGGGCATAATCCTCAAGATTTGACTGCTGCATCACACGATGTTCACCTCTTTGTGACATCTTTCCGTTCTGAAGCATACCTATCCCGTAGATCGGCTCATCCACCTCAAGTGCAAAACTCTGCATCACCTTATATGATCCTTTATCTATCCCGTTGGCTATAGGGGTGAAAGTATAATTACCTTCTGAAAGCAATAAGGAGCCATCGGGTTTCTGAAAAGTCACCTTTCCGGTCTTTTCGTCTACTGTTACGGTTAGAGCGGAAGTTGTGTAGACAGTTGACTCTTCCATCTGTTTTATTGTCACCTTTACATTCTCCGGTGTGGCTGTAACTACTGCCGACACAGGAGCCGCATCACTTCCAGCCGGAAGTTTGGTCACTCTCACAATACGAGGAGTATAAAACTCCACTGTCACTCCTTCAGCTATCGCACTCAGGCTCCATAAAGTCAGCATCATGCCGGCCAAGATATATCTCTTCATGGTGTCTTGTCAGTTATTCTACAGGTTTTATTTAATTTTCTTCAGGTATTAAATAGGAGGTTATATGTATGTTATTTAAGATAATAAAAAGTATAACGAATATTTATTATCTATAATTGATAAGCGAAATGTTTCTCAACCCCGGTACCGTATAACAGCACCGGGATTGAGAAACATTTTTCACATCGGTATAGTCAAGGATTCCCCCTTGTAGACTATCTCCTTGTGCTTGTCACCGACGCGCAGACGGAACTCTCTACTCTCCGGAGCACCCGGATAGATGCCCTCGGCAGCGGAAAGTGAGAGTGTCCGTTGTGCGTCGTCCCAATTGAAACGAATACGTTGCCATTCCCCTTTCTCAAATCCGTATCCATCCCCCTTATCGTCATAAAATACAAACTCGGCATCGGCACCGGGATAGATATTAACTGTGATTGGCTTCCCCACGGCGGCTTCGGAATATTCAACCGGCTCGATAGTGGGAACTATGCTTCCGGCTTTCACAAATAAAGGAAGCTTGTCAAGCGGAGCGGAGGAGGTCACAGTCTTACCCCCATCAAGATGTTCTTCTGTCCAGAAGTCTATCCAACCATTTTGATTAACGGGCAAATAAACCTCCCTATGTTCCGCTCCCTCGGTTGTCACCGGACACACCATAATATCTCCAAACATATACTGGTCTTTTATGTCATGAACATTACGGTCTGTCGGGAAATCAAATCCGAGAGGGCGTGCCATCGAATATCCGCTGTCGGTCTGCATAGCCGCCATGCTATAATTGTAAGGTAGTAGTGAGTATCTCAGGTTTATCATCGAAAGTATAGCATCGTAGTATGGGGTGCCGGGCTCACCGAACTGCCATATCTCCCTGGGTGTGTCCGTGCCATGACTACGCAGTACCGGTAAAAAAGTTGCCCATTGGAACATTCTGGTATAGAACTCCTTGAATGCATCATCTTTTGTACCCTCCGGGAACTCCCCTATCCAGAACCAACGGGGAGCCTTTTTCGTGAAGAAGCAACCCACGTCTACAGTCCAATAAGGATTTCCTGTCGCGAAATAATTTAACCCTGCCGGAATCTGCTGCCGGAATGAATCCCACGAAGCGTGTGTATCACCGTTCCATACGATTGTGCCGTAACGTTGTTGACCTGCCCATGTGGAGCGTGTCAGATTCACCACCCTCTTCTCATCGCCGGTAGCCCGTTGATGTTCATAGATTCCTTTGGCATGGTTAAGGGAATATAGACAAGCTCTCTCCGCTCCCAATGTCTCCGACAGTATTTCATCATTGAGTCTCCAGCGACGTTCGTGATCCTCCCATGAATATTCCTTACCATTTTCGGGTGGCGGCATCTGGTTCCAGTCACCGTCAAGCGGTTCGCTACTGTCACACCACCAGGCATCAAAACCATTACTGAAAAACTCCTCATCCGCATACTGCCAGAAGAGATCGCGTCCCGCCGGATTAAAGGCATCATACACTGAATGTTCAAGCATCAGGCCCCGCTTACGGAAATCATCTTCTTCAGGACAGTACTGTGGATTATCCCAAATACTTACCATGAGTTTCGCATCATAAGCATGCACTGAATCAGCCAAGGCCTTGGGATCGGGATAATATTCCCTGTTCATCTTCATATATCCCCAACCCTGTGGCCAATAATTCCAATCCTGTACGATCACATCAATGGGCACATGACGTCGCCGATATTCTTTGAGAGTATTTACGATATCTTCAGATGAAACATATCTTTCTTTAGATTGGACATACCCGAAAAGATACCTTGGCATCATCGAAACTCCACCCGTCAGGAAACGATAATCGGCCACTACTTGCTGAGGGGTCCCTTTCATAAAATAATAGTCAACCGTATTGGCAGCCTCCATGGTGATATCCATAACCTGAGACTCACTACCGGAAAGGTGACTCTCATATTTCATGGAACAACCTGCATCGAAGAGCAGACCATAGCCACCGGTCGATACAATCACCGGCACGAAAGCTTTCAGATTATGCTGGGTCAGATATAAAGTTTTCCCCACAAGATTCATATAATCTTCCATGTGTGACCCCAGACCGTACACTGCCTCGGTGGCCGGTGCCGTGAAAGAGAGAAGATAACGGTCTTTAAATCCGATAGTATCACGTCTCAACACATCTTTCACAGTTACTTTACCATTGGCTGTTTCCTCCATGCGAGCCGACTCTTCATCATAAATGATTCTTTCAGTGGGTACTCGCGTAAAGCTTCCTGGAGTCGGAGGATTCTCTGAAAGGAGGATACGCCCTTCAGCGGGGTCCCGAAAAGTAATGCCTCCCTCCGGACTCACTACAACCTCTAAGGAATCTGTCACAAGGATTTTTTTACCGGCTGCTATACTTACCTTTACGTCCACATAGGTTTTCTCATATACACATGCCCCTGTAGCATTGTCGGCTATATGGCCGTCAGGATTCCACCTCACCCTCACTATCGAGGGTGTGACAAATTCAACTATAGGTTGCACAGCTTGGGAAAAGAGAGCCGGCAACAAACATATTATTGAAAAAAACAACCGTCTCATAAAAATCAGAGATTAGCTGTTTCAGCATCTGTAAGTACCACTCCCCCGTTCTTGGGAATACGAAGTTTCACCTTCCCCTTCTTATCTGCCTTCACCTTTTTTACTGAACCTTCAAGCTTATCGTTGTCCGAATAAAGCCGAAGGTCTGTGGCAGACATTCCCTCAGGAAGAGAGACTTCTACCTCTACCGGTTTATCCTCAGCATTAATTCCCGCCACATACCATTTTGTTCCGCTACGGCGTGCCATAACTGCATATTTACCCGGATAGCCATCAATAAACTTTATCTCATCCCACGTCGTCGGCACTTGCTTCATGAAATCAACAGCCCACGCGGGAGCATCCTCAAGATTGTTGGGAGCCATGGCGAAATGTTGGACTGGACTTTGGAACAATACGGCTGTGGCAAGTGCGAAAACATCGCTTGTCATACGCTTATTGCCATGCTGATTGTCAGCCCCATAATATTTATTGAGAGTGCTTCCTCCGAAATCCATGCTCCCGACGGCATTACGGATGAAAGTATGGGTGGAGGCATTTTTGGCCTCCGCATTACACATATCTTGTGAGAAATGAAGATTCTCACTGGCAAGCACCGCCTCACTGGCAGCATAGTTGGGGTACATACGGTCCCAGCCTCTCGGCAAGGTACAGCCATGGAAAATCACAAGAATCCCATAGTCATTGGCATCAGCGAGAATATCGTGATAGAGCTGCATGGTAGGTTGCTTGTCTCCACCGAAAAAGTCTACTTTAATGCCACGGATTCCATTCTTCTGCATCCATGCCATAGCTTTTCGGCGTCTGACTATATCATTCATAATGTCTCGCGGTCCTTGTGGAGCATCATTCCAGCTACCGTTGGAATTAAACCAAAGGTACAGGTCAACCCCCTTGCTACGGCCATATTCAGCGAGCTTTTCAATTCCTTCATATCCTATCTGTGTGTCCCAAAGAGCATCTACAAGCACTGTATCCCAACCCATGGCTGCCGAGAAATCTATATAGCGTTTCTGCTCATCGAAGTTACAGCTCGGATCCATCTTGATAATCCAGCTCCAGCTTCCTTTTCCATATTCATACTCTTTGGAAGGCTCGTAGAGAGGTTCCACCAAATCAAACGGTATGGTAGTCTCTACAATCGGTGCTAGAGTTTCGCCTACAGTAATCGTTCTCCAAGGGGTGTAACCCGGCAAGGGAAGAGAGGCACCCGTTGAGCCGAAACCGTTGAGTTCCTCAGGCATGGGATATGCTATCACATATTCTCCACCCTGTTTATTAGCTAAATGCGCCCCGCAATAATCACCCGCTATACCTGTTTCAGAAATCAGAGTCCATCCATTGTCCCCGTTTTTAAACAGACACGGAAATGTATAGCCGTTACCAAACCCGTTTTTCCCGGGTTCATCATCAAGAGTATAATTTGTTTCATAGCTCGGCGTTGTACGTGCGAACCCACCCATCGCGTCACTCTGCGGACACAGAAAAGTAGTAGTGCCCTCAGGCATGACAAATCCTGTAGCCTCACTCTCCACCACACAACATAACGTAGGACGTTGAGGGAGAATAAGATAACGGAAAGCCACATTATTGTCGCTTACCTCCATCTCCAGATTATATACAGGAGTGCCATCTTTCTCAAACGTGATTGTTTCACGATTTGCCTTATAATCAACCTTACTCTTTTTGATATTACGCAACGAATAAGAATCGTTTACTTGATCCGCATCAACATGTGGCCTCATTTTAAGACCCGTCGTGTAGTCTCCGACATTGGTTTTCATCCCGAGAGGCGACGGCAAGAGAAAATCCTTGCCGTCGTATTTCACGGAATAAG